>NZ_DJGL01000014.1:133464-187036 GCF_002432735.1 Mesotoga sp. UBA5847
CCGGTAACCTGAATGACCTTAATCATTCTCGCACCGGAATTGTCGGCGACCTTCAGGTAAGATTCAGACTGAATCATTTCTGGTCACCTCCGGAACCTTCAACGGTCTCGGGAGTTTCGGGAATTTCTCCCGTGTAGATATCCTTCTTGAGAACCTTAACGAGTTTGAACTTCTTCATCTTGCTAAGGGGTCTGCACTCTTCAATTTCAACTGTATCGCCCATTCCAGCAAGACCTTCTGGATCATCTGCGTGATACTTCTTAGTAGTTTTCATCGTCTTCCCATAGAAGGGATGTATATGCGTTCTTGTTACACTTACTACAATCGTTTTATCCATCTTGTCACTTACTACCGTTCCTACTAGTGTCTTTCTTGGCATGGCGGACTACCTCCTTATCCCCAGCTCACGACCGCGAAGGATAGTCTTTATCCTGGCTATGTCGCGCTTTACTACAGTTATCTGGGAATGGTTCTTCAACCTGTTCATTTCCAGCTGGAACCTGAGGTCCATCAGCTTTCTTTTTGAATCTTCGAGCATCTGAGTGAGTTCTTCATCTGTGAACTTTTGAAGTTCGACTGCTTTCATCAGAGCTCACCTCCTATCTGATACCTCGGTACTATCTTTGTTCTGATAGGTAACTTCGAAGCAGCTTTTTCGAGAGCCTCTTTCGCAAGCTGGTCAGGCACTCCTCCTATTTCGAACATGATCTTCCCTGGCTTGACGACAGCTACCCAGCCTTCGACATCTCCCTTTCCCTTCCCCATTCTCACGCCAATACCTTTTGATGTAATAGGTTTGTCAGGAAAGATTCGAATCCAGAGATTACCATTCCTCTTAAGTGTTCTCGTAATCGCAATTCGGCAGGACTCGATCTGCTGAGCAGTTATCCAGTGTGGTTCGAGAGCCTTTATTCCCCATTCACCAAAGTGAACGATAGTCCCGCCTTTTGCCTTGCCGTTCATCTTACCTCTTTGTTGCTTCCTGTATTTTACCCTTTTGGGCATTAACATTATGAACTACCTCCCCTCTTGCAATTACACCTGTACGTCGCCTTTGTAGATCCATACCTTCACTCCGATTATTCCCATCTTAGTAAAGGCTGTGGTGTAACCGTAGTCCAGATCAGCTCTGAGGGTCTGGAGAGGAAGTCTTCCTTCCAGGTACCACTCTGTCCTGGCAATATCAGCTCCGTTCAGTCTTCCGGAAACCATTATCTTGATACCTTTAGCTCCCTTTCTCATTGCAGTGAATATCGCTCTCTTCATGGCTCTCTTATAAGAAGCTCTCTTCTCAATTCTTGACGCAATATCCTCAGCAACAAGAATCGCATCGGTCTCGGGTGTTTTCACTTCTTCGATATTCAGCTGGAACTGCCTGGTTATAAGCTTCTCCAGCCGCTGCCTTAGCAGCTTCACTTCACTGCCTTTCTTTCCAATCATCACACCAGGTCTGGCGCACTTGATGGTAATAACCACCTTACCTGGCTCCGGCCTTTCGATGTAAATGTCGGAAACTCCGGCAGCCATGTAATTCTTCTTAAGAAAGTCCCTTATCTTAAGATCTTCGAGTAGATATTCTTTGTAGTTCCTCTCGTTAATCCATCGGGCTTTCCAATCTTTACTTACACCAAGCCTGAATCCATAAGGATGTACCTTCTGACCCACTTATGTCACCTCACTCCTGAGGATTGCTAGTTTCTTCGCGGTTTGCTACAACAACGGTTATGTGGCTAAATCTTTTCTGCTGAATATCTGCTCTTCCTCTACCTCGCGGCCACAATCGCTTCATTCTCGGACCGTCATCAACTACAGCTTTTTCAACATAGAGACTATCAATATTCAGTCCGAAATTGTTCTCTGCATTTGCTACTGCAGAGCGCAGAACTTTGTAAACCAAACGGGAGGCCTTTTTTGGTGAGAACTCTAGAATCTGAAAAGCCTCGCCCACTTCCTTATTTCTTATTGCGTTGACAACTGATCTCGCCTTTCTAGGGGAGATTCTGACAAACTTCGCAACTGCCTTTGCCTGAGTGACAGGAGTTGCTGCTGCTGCTTCTTTGCGCTTCCTATGGAAAACGGAACGCTTATCTCTCTGCGTAGCCTGCGCCATCTCAGCACCCTCCCTCATCTTACTTCACCCTTCTTGCTTTTCTTATCGGCATGCCCACCGAACCTCCTGGTGGGAGAGAACTCACCCAGTCTGTGACCAATCATATTCTCTGAAATGTAAACAGGTATATGCTTCATCCCGTTGTAGACAGCTATTGTGTGTCCGATCATTTCAGGAAGAATCATGGACGCCCTGCTCCAAGTCTTTATGGGTTTCTTTTCTCCCTTTTCATTCAGCTCTCTAATCTTTTTCAAGAGACTCGGGTGTACGTATGGGCCTTTCTTCTTAGATCTCGACATCTTCAACTACACCCCCTGATCAATTCTGGTTCCTGCGCTTCACTATGAGGTTATCTGAAGGCTTCTTGTTCTTCCTCGTTTTGTAACCTCTGGCTGGCTGTCCCCAGGGGCTCTGGGGAAGGTGTCCCTTAGAACGCCCTTCTCCTCCACCCATCGGGTGATCGACCGGGTTCATCGTCATGCCTCTGACCGACGGTCTAACTCCAAGCCATCTCTTTCTACCTGCTTTCCCATGGACCTCATTCGAGTGTTCTTCATTTCCGACCATGCCGATAGTTGCCATGCATTTCACAACTACTCTTCTCAACTCACCAGACGGCATCCTAAGAAGAGCGTATCTTCCCTCTTTTGCCATTAGCTGTGCGTAGGTACCCGCAGCTCTCGCAATCTGGCCGCCCTTGCCTGGTACAAACTCAACGTTATGCACGATTGTGCCGACCGGTATTCGCTCCAGTGGCATTGAATTTCCAACTGAAATCTCAGCCTGGTCGCCGTTCTGAATACCATCTCCGACCTTCAAACCCTTCGGTGCCAGCATGTATCTCTTCTCACCGTCGATGTATTGGAGAAGAGCAATCCTCGCCGTTCTGTTCGGGTCATACTCTATCGATACGACTTTCGCAGGAATACCTATCTTGTCTCTCTTGAAATCGATAACCCTGTAACGTTTTTTGGTTCCGCCACCCTGATGTCTAACAGTTATCCTTCCATGATGGTTTCTACCCGCGTTCTTGTTGATTGGCTCCAGAAGAGACTTTTCCGGTTCAGTCTTTGTAACTTCCTTGAAGTCTGGAAGAAGCATAGACCTTCTGCTTTTGGTGACGGGATTAAACTTTCTCAATGCCATGTCATATCACCTCGCCTTAGTGTTGGCCTTCGAGTTCTTTAATCCTGTATCCAGTCACAAGCGTAACGATTGCTTTCTTCCAGGACCTCGACTTGCCAACAAAGACACCGCGCTTCTTTGGTTTTCCCTTAATGTTCATGATATTTACCTGTTTAACCTTCACATTGAAAAGCTTCTCAACGGCGTCTTTGACTGTCTGCTTATTGGCATCTCTATGTACCTCAAAAATGTACTTGTTCAATTCACCAGAAGCAACTGTCTTTTCGGTGATCAACGGTCTGAGGAGAACGTCTCCGTAATACTTCATTTCAGTCATTACCCGAGCACCTCCTCGATCTTACGAACAAGATCAGTAGTGATCACAAGCTTTTCATGATTTACTATGTCGTAGACGTTAAGCCCGTCGATATTCGCCTTACTGGTGACGGCTGTATTTCCGGGATTGTCTGCGATTATTACCTTCACGCCATAGATGTTTTTCCCGGAGAGTCTAACGTTCTGATACTCATCCTTCTGCCACGGCAGAACGAAGAGCGTCTTCTGCGACTTATCGAGTCCAAGGTTACTCAAGACCTCCCTGAGCTGCTTCGTCTTTGGTTTGTCGAATTTGAGATCATCCAACACAATTAAATTGCCTTCATTGAGTCTGATACTTAGAACTGATCGTAGCGCAACCTTCTTCATTTTCTTGGTCATATTGAACGACCAGTCTTTTGGCTTCGGTCCATGAATCACTCCACCGTGCCTCCAGAGTGGACTTCTGGTTGAACCGACTCTTGCTCTTCCTGTGTGTTTCTGGGCCCAGGGTTTTCTTCCCCCGCCCCTAACCTCTGATCTTGTCTTCGCCGAAGCCAGTCCGGCACGTCTGCCTGAAAGCTGCATATTAACGTATCTGTACATCAGATCCTTGTTAGGTTCAACGTTAAAAACGCTTTCACTCAGTTCTACTGTGCCAACTTTCTGGCCGGCCACATTCACAACGTCGGCTTGAGCCATTGTTGCGTCCTCCTTCCAACACATTTTCGGGGCTATCTGTTTGCGCTCTTGATTATTAAGAGGCCGCCCCTCGCTCCTGGAACTGCGCCATAAATGGCTAAGAGTCCATTCTCTGCATCGACTTTTACTACGGTTAGATTCTTTACTGTCTTCTTTTCGTTACCGTACTGACCGGGCATCTTCTTGCCCTTCCAGATCTTCGCCGGATCAGTGTGGTTACCTACTGAACCTAGCTCTCTGTGGAATTTCGAACCATGAGAAGCCTCTCCGCCTCTGAAGTTCCATCTCTTCATCGCGCCGGAAAAACCTCTCCCCTTCGAAAATCCAGTCACATCTACCTTCTCGCCTTCAGAAAAGACGCCAACTTCTATGATATCACCAACATTGAAGTCATTGACGTTACCAAACTTGAACTCTTTGAGAACTCTATGTGGTTTGACCTTTGCTGCTTCAAACTTTTTCACCAGCGGCTTTGTCAGTATTTTCTTTGCTCTTTCCGGTGTAAGCTCCTCGAATCCAACTTGAACGGCGTCGTATTCGCCACCTTCACTCGTCTTTTTCTGTACTACTGTACATGGACCGGCTTTCACTACGGTAACTCCGAAGGCTTTTCCATCTTTGTATATAGTTGTCATACCGAGTTTTCTACCCAATATACCTTTCATCTATCACACCTCCGAAGTCTCTTTACAGTTTAATCTCCACGTCTACACCCGCGGGGAGGTCGACTTTCATAAGAGAATCTATCGTCTTTGGTGTAGGATCTAGTATCTCAATCAACCTCTTATGAACTAGCTTCTCAAACTGCTCTCTTGCATCCTTAAACTTGTGTGGCGAAGTTAGAACAGTGTAGAGCGTCCTCTCCGTTGGCAATGGCACCGGACCCGATACCTTGGCATTGGTGAGCTTTACAGCTTCGACAATTTTCTTGGCCGACAAGTCAAGCAGTTTATGATCGTAAGCCTTCAAGCGAATCCTGATTTTTTGCTTGGCCATGCCTAAATGTTCCCTCCTTCTGTTAACAGGGAAGGGAGATTACTCCCCCTTCTCCTGAAAAGACCGTTAATCACTCAATTATTGAGCTGACGACTCCGGCGCCAACTGTCCTGCCACCCTCACGGATTGCAAATCTCAAACCCTTTTCAATCGCAACGGGGTAGATAAGCTGGATAGTCATTTCAACGTTATCGCCAGGAATAACCATTTCGACACCCTCGGGAAGATCCGCGATTTCTCCAGTAACGTCTGCTGTCTTAATGAAGAACTGAGGCCTGTAACCCTTTGTGAACGGAGAATGGCGTCCGCCTTCTTCCTTCTTCAGAACATAGACGTTTGCCGTGAATTTCTTGTGAGGTGTTATTGATCCTGGTTTTGCAAGTACCTGCCCTCTCTTGACTTCTTCCTTTGCCACACCTCTCAGAAGTGCCCCGATATTGTCGCCGGCCTGCCCTTCGTCAAGGAGTTTTCTGAACATTTCCACACCGGTACATACTGTCTTCTTCGTCTCATAAGAGAGTCCAATTATCTCAACTTCATCGCCGACATGAACAGCTCCGCGCTCAATTCTTCCAGTAACTACCGTTCCTCTTCCTGTAATGGTAAAGATATCCTCCACCGGCATAAGGAAGGGCTTGTCAGTTTCTCTGACAGGGTCCGGGAAGTAATCGTCGCAGGCATTCATCAGCTCGTATATGCTCTCTGTCCATTCATTTGGACTTTCTGCTTCAAGTGCCTTCAGCGCAGAGCCCTTGATCACGGGAAGCTCGTCGCCAGGGAACTCGTAGGAAGATAGAAGCTCTCTTACTTCTTCCTCAACCAATTCGACCAATTCTTCGTCGTCGACCGCGTCAACCTTGTTTATGTACACCACCATTGCGGGAACGTTGACCTGTCTCGCAAGGAGAACGTGTTCTCTTGTCTGAGGCATGACACCGTCAGTAGCAGCGACAACAAGAATAGCCCCATCCATCTGAGCGGCTCCGGTGATCATGTTCTTGATATAGTCAGCGTGACCTGGACAGTCGATGTGGGCGTAATGCCTTTTGTCAGTCTGGTACTCGATATGAGCAACGTTGATTGTGATTCCTCTTGCTTTTTCCTCCGGCGCCTTGTCAATTGAGTCAAACGGGGAGAAGTCAGCAAGACCCTTAAATGCCAGACTCTTTGTAATTGCCGCAGTAAGAGTAGTCTTACCGTGGTCAATGTGTCCAATCGTACCGATGTTAAGATGTGGTTTTGAACGTTCAAATTTTTCCTTAGCCATGGTTTCCCTCCTCCAAAAACTTATTTGGGATCTCTATCTTCCAAGAATCTTATCTGCAATTTTCACTGGAACTTCCGAATAGTGGGAGAACTGAATAATGTGGATTGCTCTTCCCTGCGAGAGGGATCTGCAAACCGTCGCATAACCGAAAAGCTCGGAAAGAGGAACGTGAGCCTTAATAATCTTGAGACCAGCCCTGGTCTCGAAACCCTCAATCTTGGCTCGCCTGGAATTCAGATCAGCAATCAAGTCTCCCATATATTCTTCAGGCGTATTAATCTCTACAGCCATTATCGGTTCAAGCAAAGAAGGACTCGCTTTGCGTACAGCTTCTTTGAAGGCCATCGATCCAGCAATACTAAAAGCAATCTCCGAAGAATCCACTTCGTGGTAAGAACCGTCCAGCAAACAAACTTTCACGTTGACCATAGGGTAACCAGCAAGAAATCCCGAATTCATCGCTTCTCTGACTCCACGCTCAACAGGCTTTATGAACTCCCTCGGAATTGTTCCGCCGACCGTACTGTCTTCAAAAACGAAGTTGGAATTCTTGTCAGTGATGGGCTCAACACTTAAGATCACATGCCCGTATTGACCCTTGCCACCGGTCTGTCTTATATACTTCGCTTCACCAATGGCTTTCGCTCTTATTGTCTCTCGATAAGCGACCTGTGGGTTTCCAACCCTTAGGCCAACGTTAAACTCTCTCTTGATTCTCTCAACAATTACCTCAAGATGAAGTTCCCCCATTCCCGACAAGATCGTCTCTCCCGTCTCCGTGTCAACATAACTCCTAAGGGAAGGATCCTCCTCTACGAGAGCAAAAAGCGCTTTACTCAGCTTAGAAGCATCATCTTTAGTCTGTGGTTCTATCGCAATCGAGATTACAGGTTCCGGAAACTCGATCTTCTCCAGGATAATCTTTTCATTAGCATGACCCACTGTTTCTCCGGTCATGGTATTCTTTAAACCAACGACTGCAACTATATCCCCGGCACGTATATAGTCAACCTCTTCTCTCTTATCTGCATGCATGAATAGTAGTCTGGAAATCCTCTCCTTGACGTTCTTGTTTGCGTTAATTACGTATGATCCCTTCTCTAGAGAACCTGAATACACCCTTAAAAAGGTCAATTTTCCAACAAATGGATCAACCATTATCTTGAAAGCCAATGCAACAAAGGGTCCGCTCTCGTCCGGGTGAACCTCAATTTCATTTCCACTGTCAATTAACTCTCCTATTACGGGGGGTAGATCCTTCGGCGATGGCAGGTAATCGACAACAGCATCGAGCAGCAGCTGAATCCCCTTGTTCTTAAAGGCAGATCCACAGAGAACCGGAGTCAATAGTCCCGCAAGAGTAGCTTTCCTTATTGCCGCTTTCATTCTATCTGACGGAAGATCCTTACCCTCTATATATAACTCCATGAGTTCTTCGTCAAACTCAGCGACGTGAGTAACCAGATCTTCGCGAGCCTCTTCCACCTCGTTCAGCATACTCTCTGGTATTACTGAGACTTCGTATTCCGTCCCGTCTTGGTTAGTCCATCGAAACGCTTTCATCTCGACAAGGTCAATAACGCCTTCGAAGTTTGACTCAGAACCAATTGGGAGCTGAATTGCCACGGGGTTGGCCTTCAATTTAGCAATCATGGAATCAACTGCTGCCTTAAAATCAGCTCCGATTTTATCCATCTTGTTCATGAAGGCAATTCTAGGAACATGATATTTGTCTGCCTGTCTCCAAACTGTCTCGGACTGCGGCTCAACTCCAGCCTGAGCGTCAAACACGGCAACGGCGCCGTCAAGAACCCTCAACGATCTTTCAACCTCAACCGTAAAGTCAACGTGCCCGGGTGTATCAATAATATTAATCCGATAATCCTTCCAAAATGCTGTAGTTGCTGCAGAAGTGATAGTGATGCCTCTTTCCTTCTCCTGGTCCATCCAATCCATTGTTGCGGTACCTTCGTCAACACTACCGAGTTTGTAATTTTTCCCAGTATAGAAGAGAATACGCTCGGTGGTAGTTGTCTTACCCGCGTCTATATGGGCCATTATTCCTATGTTTCGGGTCTTTTCTAGGGTCGTGACTCTCTCTTTCACTATCCTTCCTCCTGCCGAACTGCCTCTACCATCTGAAATGAGCGTAAGCCTTTCCAGCCTCCGCCATTCTGTGCACGTCTTCTCTCTTCTTAACGGCGTTTCCCTGTCCATTGTATGCGTCAACAAGTTCCAAAGCGAGCTTCTCTTTGAGTGGTTTGCCCGACTTCGACCTAGCGGATGTTACTATCCATCTTATCGCAAGCGCAACTGCACGTCTTTCAGGAACTTCGAAAGGTATCTGATATGTAGACCCCCCAACTCTTCTTGGCCTTACTTCCAAAAGAGGTTTCACGTTGTTGAGAGCTTTCTTAAATGCCTCCATCGGGGGCTGCTTAGTTCTCTCGGAGAGAGCTTCGAGTGCTCCATATACCGCTGCTTCTGCCTTGCTCTTCTTTCCACCAATCATTATCTTGTTGATTAATCTTGTTACTACTGCGTCATTGTAGATTGGATCAAGTACTACTTCTCTCTTCTCAGACTGACGTCTTCTCATCTAGAACTGCCTCCTTATTTCTTCGGCCTCTTGGCGCCATATCGACTTCTCGACTGCTTCCTGTTCGCTACACCTTCAGCGTCTAAAGTACCTCTCACTATCTTGTATCTTACGCCAGGAAGGTCCTTCACTCTTCCACCTCTTACAAGAACTACGGAATGCTCCTGCAGGTTGTGACCTTCACCAGGAATGTAGGCCGTTACTTCTGTCCCATTTGAGAGACGTACTCTCGCGATTTTCCTCAGAGCTGAGTTCGGCTTCTTAGGTGTCATTGTAGAGACCCTTACACAGACTCCTCGCTTCTGAGGATTGTTTTCAAGAGCCGGAGAAGCAGACTTCTGCTTCAACTGTTTCCTTCCGTGTCTTATCAATTGATTTATAGTGGGCATCTGGTTGCGATTCGCCTCCTTATAAGCATTTTGCCGAAAGCAATTGTACAATGCGCTGGTGGTACTGTCAATTGAAGCTAGCTGAACGGGATGTTTCAGGTAGAAAATGTTACCTAAGAGTTACTTCAAGTTTGAAGATTCTCCGACTAACTGAAAAAACGAAAGTTGCTGATTTGATTGCCCATTCTTTATTGATTCATCGAGCTCTTGAAGAAAGACGATTAGATTCTTCAGAAACAACTTAGAATGCAAAAGGCTGAGATTTACTCTCTTCTCTCTCATGTTTGAAAAACTGTACCCCAGAAGTTTTGCAACTCTTGCACTAGCTATACCAGTCGAACTAGAGATATCTTTTATCTCCGTCCAAGTCACACCTGTTCGTCCTTTTCTCTTCTCCAGTATCGTGCCCAAATCAATAGCAAGCTTAGCCAGTACCGAGGAGAAGTAAGTAAATGGAACCGATGATTCCTTGGCGAAGCTAAGAAAACTCTCATCATTACTCAGGAAGCAAACCGCAAGGAATTCAACCTCTGTAGCGATATCGAAATCGATAAACTTCTCAACAGTTTTCTCATCTATTTCGGGAGAGAGTACGGATAATTTTTCGAGTTCACGGAGGATTCTGAATTCTTTCTTTCCCACTCTGCTTAAAATGGCCTCAGCCGCAGCCCTAGAGATCGTTTTTCCGGTAAGTTTGGCAATTTTCATAGTGTGCAACTGCCACTTGTCGTCTTCCCACGGCTTAGGAAGAACGAAGATGTGCTTTTCTGACTCAACATCTATGTCCAAACGTCCCTCGATGAAAACATCGATCTCCTCGCCTAAGGAAGAAATCAACGCCTCAACGGCCTTCCTCTCCTCTTTCTTCCAAACATCGAATTTGGAGAGCTTCACAGGTTTCGGTCCGAACATCCCCACGGTTGAAACCGCCGTCCTGAACTTAACGTTCTTGTCAGGCATATCTTCGCTTATGTGGAAAAAACCCGTTGCTCTCTCTCGAATGAAGAAGTCTTTCAGAACCTCACTGTCCCCCGTTATCTCGTATATCATAGCTTAATTCTCCTAACCAAACTTCAAATCTATCTTCAACAGGCTGGCCTATCTCCGGGTACTGGCTTATGACACAACCCGAGCCGTGAATTACTATCTTGTCGACCCCATAGATCTCCGCAATTTCTCTTACATCTAGTAGTGAGTATCCTCCTAGATCGGGCATCTTCCAGCTGTAAACACCTTCGTAGATCTCTTTTTCAACACCTATCCCGTATAGATTTCTCACAATTGAAGCAAACATCGGAGCCGCTACGAATCCTCCGTAGTAAGCGCCTGCCTTTGGTGTATCTATCATTATATATAAAGTGTATGTCGGATTTTCAACAGGAAAGAAACCGTAGAAAAGCGAATAATAAGTCTCTTCGTTATACCCTCCCGGTCCAGCCTTTTGAGCAGTTCCGGTCTTCCCGGCTATTCTGATTCCATCAACTCTGGCCATTGTGCCGGTTCCCTCGATCACTACGCTCTCAAGTATTGGAAGCATGGTTGAAACTAGTTCTGGGGAAAACAGAGTCCCATCAACTTTCTTAGGAATGTTTGTCAGCCCCTCGCCGCTCCTTATGGCTCTGACAAACGTTGGAGTAATGAATTGCCCCCCTGAAGGAAAGACATTGAGAGCTTTTACCATCTGGAATATGTTAACCCCGAGACCCTGACCTATTGGGAACTGGTAGGGAGAAATCAGCGACCAATCCTTTGCCCTGGGTAGAATTCCGGGAGTCTCGCCAGGAAGATCTACTCCTGAGAGCCTACCAAACCCAATATTTCTTAACTGATTGTACATTTCCTCCTTACCAAGAGTATTAAGTATCTTCCCACCCACCTGAACCGTAGCAACGTTGCATGAATTGATGATTGCCTCCCTGAAAGTCTGAACACCGTGTCGTTCGCCCTCTACATCTCTGATAACTATGTCGAGTCCAGGAACAGGCTGGATCCTTCCAGTGCATTGAAAAGTCATGGTTTCTGTAATGGATCCGCTTTGCAACGCCAATGAGTAGATCAACGGTTTTATTGTTGAACCTGGTTCAAAGATTCCCATCAATCCAACGTCCCAGTCGTAGGCACCTGCATAAGCCAGTATCTTTCCCGTCTTGCTCTCTATGAGGAGCGCAACTCCACCGTCTGCCATGTTCTTCTCGACGGTTGTCATTAGTTCTTCGTATACCATTTTCTGAATGTCTATGTCAATCGAGAGATATATGTCATCGCCATTTGTTGGTTCTTCTCTCCAAGCACTTGTGAGCGTCCTCCTTATCAAACCGTCCTCTTTGCCTGAAAGATGCTCGTTGTAGCTTAGCTCTATACCATTAAGCGGAACCCCGCCCTTGTCAAGCTTACCGATTATCCTATCTAAACCATATTCTCCAAAACTCAATCTCTCCCTCTGCATTTCCAGGGAGATATACCGTCTTGTTATTGGTGTAATTCTTCGTTGCATCTCATCGTTAGTCGGCGCAGTGCCAAGAAGGAGAAAACTCTTTGTGCTCTGAAGATTTTCCTGAAGTTTCTCATAAGAAATGCCGAAAGAAAGCTCAACATTCTTGAGAACACGATCCACTTGATCGGACGAAGTCGCAAGTCGTAGATACCCAAGATCAAGCCATGCTTCATAGATCAGTGAATCACTAGCTAGAAGTCTGCCTCTTGAATCGTAGATAGAGCCTCTCAGAGCAGGAATCTTGTTTACTCCGAGCACCACCGGCAAATCCGGTTCAGTAAACAGGGAGATATACCCCGCTCTTACCGCGAAGACTCCCACACAAAGTATAAGAAGAACATACAACAGTGTAACTCTGCTAGCCAGTCTCTTGATTTAAGATCCACCTCGACAAAGTTCTACTTTTCTGCTCTCACCCCAACAACCGTCTGTAAATATGAAATTTCCCTAGAGACATCTCCTAGTCGAGACTTCATGACTGTGATGCTCTGCTCTCTATTCGTCGCCACCTCTGTAATTTTATCAACTTCATTGCCAAAATAGAACGGGAGAGCAATTGAAACTGCCAGTGAAAGAAAAATCACAAGAACTTGCAGAAAACCAAACAAACCCCATACTTCACTGTTCGCTAAGGCTTTGCCGCCTTCACGCGCCAGCGATTTCCGCTTCGCTGTTATGGATTGCACGAGATGTTCCTCCCTTCAAATCCGCTCCGCTGCCCTCAACCTTGCACTTCTTGCTCTTAGATTGAGTTCTACTTCTTCTTGTGACGGCTGTATGGGTTTCTTCGTAAGGATCTTCAACTCTGAGTCCGATTTCTCCCTGAATACCCTTTTTGCTATGCCGTCTTCCAAAGAATGAAATGAAATAAAAACGATCCTACCGCCTTGCTTAAGAAAACCGGGAATGCTTCTCAGGACACCTTCGATGTTCTCTAATTCCTTGTTAACTACAATTCTTATCGCTTGAAACGTCTTTGTCGCGAAATGTCTTTTCCTCTTGTACCTTTCGGCCGGTGGCATTGCTGCTTTCACTGCATCGTGCAACTCTCTAGTAGTAGATAAAGGTCTTCTGTTAACTATGCATTTCGCTATTCTTCTGGCGAATCTCTTCTCGTCACCATACTCAAAGATGATCCTCGACAGTTCACTTTCGCTGTAGCTGTTCACAACATCTGCTGCTGTAATCTTAGTTGAGAGATCCATACGCATATCGAGCGGTTCGTCCAGTTCGTACGAAAACCCTCTTCCTTTAGACTTCAGCTGAAAAGTGGAAGTACCAACATCCAACAAAACTCCGTCTACCCTTTCAACGCCTGCCTGCCTTAATACTGCTTCGAAATCAACGTAAGAAGAATTGAATAGTCTGAACTTGCCCCGGTATTCTTCGAGATTCTGCTCCGCTAAATCCAGAACCTCACGGTCTACATCCAGTCCAATGACTCTTGCCTGACCGTTGGTGGCCTTCAGTATTGCCTTTATGTGACCACCCTCTCCAGCGGTACAATCAAGATAGGTACCCTCAATACGTCCACCAAGCAAATAATGGAGCGCTTCGTGAACCATAACGCTCCTGTGGTGTTCATCATATTGCCTGGACACTGAATTCACTCCGCTCAAAAGAATAATAACATTTTTCTATAGCCAAAGTCAAACTCATAGCGATATTCATTCGAGAGATTTTTCAATTGATGAGAAGAAAAGCAGTTCCTTCTCAATGAATTCGTCTATCTCACCATTCATGACAGATTGAATGTCGCCGGTCTCCGCATCTGTTCTGTGGTCTTTAACCATTGTGTAAGGCTGGAATACGTATGATCTTATCTGATTTCCCCATGAAATATCTTTTTGATCACCCATTAGCTTGAGTTTCTCGTTACGCTTTTTCTCTATCTCGATTTCAAATAACTTTGCGTAGAGCATCTTCATTGCATTTGCCTTGTTTTGGTGCTGAGACCTTTCCGTCTGACATGCAACAACTATTCCTGTTGGAAGATGAGTAATTCTAACGGCAGAGTCTGTTTTGTTCACATGTTGGCCACCGGCACCACCGGATCTGTATGTATCGACCTTGAGGTCTTCAGGCTTTATCTCGATTTCCGGTACTTCATCCATCTCGGGAAAGACACTAACAGAAGCAAAAGAAGTGTGTCTTCTATGATTTGCATCAAATGGAGAAATCCTTACTAGCCTGTGGACACCCGCCTCAAACTTGAGTTTTCCATAGGCATATGGACCAGCTAAATTCAGGGTTACACTCTTGATTCCTGCCTCATCTCCAGGCAGTTCATCGACTATAGTTATTCTGTATCCATTTCCTTCGGCCCATCTCATGTACATTCTCATTAGCATTGACGCCCAGTCCTGAGACTCGGTTCCTCCGGCACCTGGGTGAATTGACATAAAACAGTTGTTATTATCGTACTTTCCGCTTAGGAGGATCGTTAGCTCAAACTCCCTGACCTTCTTTTCTGCCGATCTTACGAGCTCTTCAACGTTCTTGACGAAGCTTTCGTCTTCTCCCGATAGCTCAATAGCAATGTCAATGCTTTCAAACTCCTCTTCCACATCCCTTAGAAGACCAAGGATTCCGCGGAACGACTGCGCATCTATTCCCAGCTTGGAAGCCTCTTTTTGGTCGTTCCATATTGAGGGATCACTCATCCTTTTTTCGATATCCTTCAGTTTCTCATCTATCTTCTCGAGATCAAGAGTCTCTCTTATTGAATCGAATTTCTCCCTCAGCTCTTGAATTCTCAAGTTTGTTTCATAGCTAATCAAGTTACACCTCCGGACTAACGTTTAACCTTGAACCTTTTTGTACCCTTCTTCTTGCCGCCAGTGTCTGCCTTTTTTTCTCCTCCAACTCCACTGAAATCGGAGTGCATAGCTTGAAGACTTCTGAATTCCTTGTCGGCGTTTTGCTTGGCCTTATCACTATCGACTCTAACTATTCTGACTATGGCACTGGCAATGTCATCATAAAGAGAATCGGTCAACTGCTGAAAAAGAATGAAAGACTCTTTCTTGAATTCTATCACAGGATCTTTCTGACCGTAAGCTCTTAAACCCACCGAGTCTTTGAGGTGCTCAATAGATTCTAGGTGTCTTCTCCATCTCTCATCGATCATCCTTAGCATAATGTACTTCATCACCTGAGGGAACTCATCTCCAAATGAAGCCTTCTTTTCGGCATAAATCTCCTGCAGTAGCGACAAGGTTACGTTTCTAAGCTCCTCGACGTTCTTAATACCCTTGAGCCGCTCAATGTCCCCCGCAGGCAGGAAACTGAAGGAGACTTTAATATCTTCAAAAGAAGGAAGCTGCTCAAGTCCCGACAGTCTTCTATCAACTACATCTTCAATAATCTCAAAGACATTCGAATCGATCTCTTCACCCTTCAATACCCAGTTGCGGTGAGCATATATGGCGCTCCTCTGCTGATCAATAACCGAATCTAGCTCGTAAAGGCGTCTCCTGATCTCGAAATGCATTCCCTCAATCTTTTTTTGAGCAGACGAAATAATCCTGCTTAGAAGCGAATGCTCTATTGGTTGACCTTTTTCGATCTTGAGGGTATTCATAATCGATTGCATTCGTTCACCACCGAACAGTCGAAGAAGATCATCTTCAGTAGAGAGGAAGAATCTTGACTCTCCTGGGTCGCCCTGTCTACCTGATCTGCCAACTAGCTGATTGTCAATTCTTCTGCTCTCGTGCCGCTCCGTTCCAAGAACGTACAGTCCTCCAAGTTCCACAACCCCATCACCAAGTTTTATGTCAGTTCCTCTCCCGGCCATATTAGTGGCTATAGTAACGGTTTTTCGCTCACCTGCATTAGCCACGATTTCTGCTTCTCTCTCATGGTATTTTGCATTTAAGACTTCATGAGGAACTCCCTTTTTCTGCAGCATTTTGCTCAGGAGCTCACTCTTTTCTATTGAAGTAGTACCAACAAGCACTGGCTGTCCCTTCTCATATCGTTGAGCGATCTCATCAATGATCGCTTCGTTTTTCTCTTCCCTTGTCTTATAGATTGCATCTTCTTTATCCAGCCTAATTACTCTCTTGTTCGTCGGAATAACGGCGACCGGAGTATTATACATAGAAATGAACTCGGATTCTTCAGTCGCGGCCGTACCGGTCATTCCCGATACCTTTTCATAGAGCTTGAAGTAATTCTGAAAGGTAATAGTTGCGAAAGTGACTGATTCCTGTCTTATCTGCACGTTTTCTTTGGCTTCTATGGCCTGATGAAGACCCTCAGAGTACCTTCTTCCAGGGAGTAACCTGCCGGTGAACTCGTCAACAATGACAACTTCACCTTCATTAGTAACAAGATAATCAACTTCTCGTCTGTAGAAAATCATAGCCTTCAAAGCATTCAAAAGATGGAAGATGTAGTCATAATTACTGGGGTCGTAAAGATTTTCTATTTGAAGAAGCTTCTCAGCCTTTTCTATTCCTTCATCTGTAAGGGTCACCGTTCTGTCCTTTTCGTCAACAACAAAATCTTTTTCGGCCTGAAATCGCTTTGCAAAGAAGGCGAACTGTCTATACAGACTTGACGAGTCCTGAGCGGGACCAGAGATGATCAGTGGCGTTCTCGCCTCATCTATGAGGATTGAATCGGCCTCATCTACAATCACGTAGTTGTGGCCTCTCTGAACTTTGTTCTCGAGAGAGTAGACAAGATTGTCTCTCAAGTAGTCAAAACCAAACTCATTTGCAGTTCCATAAGTTATATCGCAATCATAGGCTTTTTTTCTCTCCATAGGCTCCATTGCTGCTTGGATGAACCCGGCTTGCAACCCAAGATACTCATAAACCGGCCCCATCCATCCCGCATCCCTTTTTGCAAGGTAATCGTTCACAGTTGCGAGATGACAACCCTTACCTGACAGAGCATTTAGATACAGGGGCATCGTTGCCACAAGAGTTTTTCCTTCACCGGTTTTCATTTCTGCGATCTTGCCTTCGTTTAGAGAAAGAGCACCCATAAGCTGCACGTCAAAGGGTCTCATCTTCACTGTCCTCTTGGCAGCTTCTCTTGCAAGCGCAAAGGCCTCCGGCAGAACAGACTCAAGCGACTGGCCCTCGTCAATCCTGGCTTTGAATTCCTCAGTTTTCTTCATGAAATCTAGTCGATCGTACTTACTGACCTCTCGCTCTAATTCATTTATCTTTTCAACTGTTTTTGAATACTTCTTGAGAAGCATTTTGTTTTTGTCGAATATCTTCGAGAAAATCCCCATCAAATCACCTCAATAGAAACGTAGCGCGTGAATCATATTACCGTTTTCAACGAAGGTTTGCTGGTAGAGGAGAGCGCTATCTACTGAAATCCCCATGAGAGACCTAAAAACCTTCTTCATGTCAATAAATGCATGCACGAGATCGTTGCCCATGCCCAATCTTCTGACAAATTCGTAACTTGTGTTACTACTCAAAATCTCTGCATTAGAAAGCAATCTGTAGTATTCGTCGGGTGTAAGCGAAGTGAGCACGGTTGTCTCGGCTGAGAAAATGAAATATATAGTATCGAAATCATTCTCAAGTTCGTAGATACGGTTGCCCCTGTACGAGGACTGAACCGCACCCCACTCTTTGAGCGGTCCTTCGAGTCTTTCGGTATCCGAGCTTCTGTTAGTAAACACTGCTGTTACTCTCGGAGTCTCAGAGACCAAATCACCATATATCCTTGTATTTCCTGTGCTTTCTCTCGAGAGAAGGACGACAAAATCCGCAAGTTCTCTGTAAGGTTCGAGATCAAGCTCAAACCAGTGAGCGAGCTCCTTCCTCAAGGTCTCTACAGATGAGCAAGGAAAGAAAACCGTGTAGTCACCAAGAGTTGCCTTTGATGCCTCTACCTCCTTGGCATCAGACAAGGAAATCATCTTCTGAAGCTCTTCACTGTCCACAAACATCGTATCCTGAACGATCGTAGCTGTAAGTGTATGTCCTTCCGGACGAGCAAAAACCACTGTATTCTCGATTGAAAAGGTAGACTCAAGTCCCAGATCAAGCTGGAATCGGTCTCCATCAATATAACCGGCAAGAGTGAAGTCATAACTCTTCTCCGCAACCTCTCTGCCTTTACCGTTTGACTCCAGTAACCTACCACCTTCTCCAGCATAAGTCTTCAAAGCCAGAGTAACAGCCTCTTTATTACCGCCGATTATTAGGTAGTCATCTGCGGCATTGTAGAAGAGAGTTCCTGTACTGCTCCTCAACTCGTTAACTGTCTCTCCAGGTTGAACGAATATTGCCATATCCAGAAGGGCCGCCGTAGCTTTCAATAACTGAAAGGAATTAGAGGTTCGCCAAGCTATGAAAACTCTGTTCCTGGTGAGCTTCAGTTTCTCAAGGAGATAAAACGGATCAAACATCAGCAGATCATCAAGAGAGAGATCGATACCTTCGCCAACGAGAAGAATGTCATTATTCAAAGCGTTCTTAAGAAAACTCGTATCGACCTCCGCATTGTATCCGGCAGCATCGATTATCCCATAAAAGGCTCGTTCAGCACCGAACCCATCATCCCCGAGATAGGCACCGAAAAAATTGGTGCTGTCCCTGAGAACTTCCATAGTTGATCTCAACCCACGAAGAATGAGAAAATAGCCGACATCTTCAGGAACGAAATCGAAAATATCTTGTGCCATTAATGCGGAAAAAGAAACAAGCACCAGCATAAAAACGAGTAAGGATTTCAAGCTCTCCCGGATCACTCATGTGAACCGGGGTTTTCCCTCCCTTCAAACCAATTGGTTGCTATCCCGATCGAAAAACGCGAAAGCCTTCTCAATCAAATAGTCATAGTCTAACTCAACAAATGTCTCCCCAGCAACCGAATAGAGAAGATACTCGATGTTACCTCTCTTGCCTTTGATTGGAGAAAACGTTATTCCTACGGGAAACATGCCGCTACTAACAAAAGCCTTTACAAATACTTCTATAACTTCGCGATGAGCCGTACGTGAGCGCACCAATCCCTTCTTAACAACACCCGGACCAACTTCAAATTGTGGCTTTATTAGGACCACCGCTTCTCCGTTGTCTTTCAGAAACATCCTAAAGAGCTCTGCCAAACCTGCTGTAGAGATAAATGATAAGTCCGCGGTCAATAGATCAACTTCGCCCCCAACTACACAATAGAGAAATCTCTTTTGTCAGTTGACTCAACTGACAAGATTCTGCTGTCCTCTCTAAGTTTGTTACTGATCTGGTCTTTCCCAACATCTACACAAATCACACTGGCTGCACCCTTATCCAGCAGAAGTTGTGCAAAGCCACCGGTTGATGCACCAACATCAATTACTCTCTTACCTTCGGGTTTTATTCTGAACTCATCGATAGCTTTCTTCAGTTTGTAATACCCTCGCCCTACCGGCATGAAGGAATTCGAGGCAACTATTTCTCTGTCAGAATCCACCTTGTAACCCGGCTTAAGAACAATCATACCATCTACAGTAACTTTTCCGCTCCTGATCAGTTCTGCTGCTTTCGTTCTACTCTCAGACAGCCCAAGCCCAAACAATAGTTCATCAAGTCTACGTTTCAAACTCATCAAACACCGCTTTGTAGAATACAAGTCCCTGAGGAGGGGCAGTTCCTGGAAGCATTGATCTATCCTGTGAAGAAAGGAATTCAGAAACGGCTTCTTCAGAAGTGCTCCCGGTGCCAACTTTCACAAGCGTACCGACGATATTCCTTACCATTCTCTTGAGAAAGGAGACTCCCTCGACCCTAATGAGTATAAGACGAGGGCTCGTCCTGACAATTCTAATGGCTGAAACGGTCCTTATTGGATTTCTGTCATCTCTGCCAGTCCTGAAAGCAGTAAAGTTGTGTTCTCCAAGAAGTCGACTCCCTGCTCTCCGCATCGATTCAATATCCAGAGTATACGGGAACCACCAGACAAACCTTCTTCTGAAGATGTCCGGTTCGCTTGAATTGAGAATGTAATAGTGATAGATCCTCTTCTTCGCAGCAAACCTTGGGCTGAAATTCTCCGCTACTTCATACACTTTTCTAACATACACGTCCGCCGGAAGATTCGCGTTGAGCGCAGCTTTCATTGTTGGAGCATCCAATCTATCAAGGTTAGAATCAAAAGCGATTACCTGACCATAGCCGTGAACTCCCGTGTCTGTTCGACCGGCTCCCTGACTCGAGACTCTGAACTTGTGAATTCTTTCCAGAGCTTCTTCGAAGATACCCTGTACAGTTCGCATATCCGGCTGATTCTGAAAACCGAAGAAATCGGTCCCGTCATACGACACTACTGCAGCGAATCTCTTCACAGTTATTTTGAACCCGTGAGATCTAGCATCTCGGTGTAGAGATAAACCATTGAAGAGAGGTCCTTTCCCATTCTCTGTAAATCTCCATTATAAACAGTCCACAAAACCCTTCCAACTATGGTTTCGACATACTTTATCAGGGAGTTTTCAAGCTCCTTCTTCTCGCCATCACTTAGCAGAAGGCCTCCAACTTTTCCTGCAAGCCATGAGGAAAAGCCCTGATCATTGAATCTCAGAGTTCCCTCTTCATAATCCTTAAGCATTTTGTAGACTTCCTCAGTTGTCTCCCTTACGGAAAGATTATTAGAAAGCACTTCGAGTATCGTTGGATCGAAGTAACCTTCAAGCGCTTCAGGAACTTCCAGCTCGTACTTGAAATAAAGAAGGTTCGCATCACTGTGCTTTCTTTCGAAAGAGATCTTGCGTCTAGTAGCACTTTCAAGGCCATAAGCGCTAAGACAACTCCAGTATTTGTGTTTGAGTAAATCGCTTGAATGCTCAGTCGACCACGTGGTCATAAAGCCTGTCTTAGTTCTGTGATCAAATGTTGCTCTCTTTGGAGAGAGAAAATCATCCCCACGGTACAAAATGTGAGCGTACCTGTAATTCATAGGCCTACAATCCCTTCGATCAGTTCTTTTAGTTCATCGATTTTTCTTCTTGCTTCATCATTGGTTTCTCCCTTTGCCATGAGATAGAATTTGACCTTTGGTTCTGTCCCCGAAGGTCTTACAATAATCTTAGAACCATCCTCCATCTCCATTGAAATCACATCGGCCATGGGGAGATCACCCGAGTCTTCCATATAGTCTTTGAATTTTCTTACCCTAAAACCCCCAATTGCAGATGGCCTGCTTTCCCTAAGCCCTTTCATGATTGCTTCTATTCTATCCTTTCCCTCTATGCCTTCGTAATCCTTGTTAACGAGTGCCTCGAGATAATAACCGAACTCCTTATAGATCTCTTCAAGATACTCAATCAATGAAAGTCCTGACCGCTTCAAGAAGCCCGCGATTGTACAGGCAAGAGCAGCAGCGCTAACAGCATCTTTGTCTCTCGCATGCCTTCCGTAGAGAGAGCCGTAGCTCTCCTCGAAACCGAAAAGATACTTTCCTCTTCCTTCAATTTCTGATTTCTCAATGATCTCTCCAATGTACTTGAACCCGGTTAGGGTCTCTCTTACTTTTACACCGCTTCGGGCAGCGATACTCTTCACCAGATCCGTCGAAACTATCGTCTTCACAATAAACGCATCGTCAGGAAGGGACCCTTTCAATCTCTCAAGAATGAAATGGGTCATTATCACGCCTGTTTGATTTCCATTGATCGCGATGTACTTTCCATCTTGCCTTACCATTATGCCCAACCTATCGCAATCCGGATCCGTCGCAATCAGAAGATCGGCATCGGTTTCACCTGCGACATCAAGAGCCATAGAAAATGCTTTCGGATCTTCCGGGTTTGGACTCTTGACGGTTGGGAAGCTACCATCAGGTATAGCCTGCTCCTCGACACGTTTCACTCTGTGGCCAAGATCGGAAAGTGTCTTGTAGACAGGGTAGTTGCCGGTTCCATGGAGAGGGGAATAAACAACGCTAATTGATTCAAAATCGTTACAAAGGTGGAGAACGTTTTCCTTCACAGTCTCCAAAAATCCATCAAGAACAGAGTTTGGTATGTTATAAATTATCTCTCTCTTCGGCGAGTAGTTTTCGAAAAAGTCTGATCCATTAACGCTTTGAATTATCTCTTCAGCGTAACGGGGAACCGCTTGAGTTCCATCTGAAGTGTAGACCTTGAAGCCATTGTACTGAGGTGGATTGTGACTGGCAGTAATTACAATTCCTCCGCTTGCCTTAAGCTCCCTAACCGCAAAACTTAGGACTGGAACAGGCATTGGCTCAACAA
The DNA here is from genome assembly GCF_002432735.1 of Mesotoga sp. UBA5847. Lineage (NCBI taxonomy): Bacteria > Thermotogati > Thermotogota > Thermotogae > Kosmotogales > Kosmotogaceae > Mesotoga > Mesotoga sp. UBA5847. Next base: position 155,675 of record NZ_DJGL01000014.1, read on the forward strand.
AAAGGTGAACCTTGATACCTATTGACGAGAGGACCTCGGCCGACACTTCAGCAAAACAAGAAGATTTGTGCCTTGTATCAAAGGCTATTACTACTGACGGATCTATGTACTTATCAGAAATCCAGCGACCGAAGCCAAGAGAAGCTCTTCTTATTGTGAAAATGTTCATACGATTTGTTCCGGCACCAAGAACTCCTCGCATTCCACCGGTACCGAACTCGAGATCCAGAGCAAACCTATCCCTAACTTCTTCCGGCGAAAGCATCTTGAGCTCTTCCTTCATCTCTTCCGTAGAATTCTTAAGCCATCTTTCGTACTCTTCAAAGATTCTCTGGCTATTTCTAAGCACGCTACCACCTTCCAACTGCTTTTAAATGATTTACTTCCCCATCATTCAAAACCTCAATAACGTCAAGCCTTGTTTCACTAAAGGTTGGCTTTTCAGTCGATATGTATCTCTGGGCAGCCAACTCGAGTCGCCTTAGCTTTCTTTCGTCAACTCTGTATCTCGGCAATCTGAAAGAACTCCCTCCTTTGACTTCAACAAAGACCATCGTCCTTCCTTCAAATGCAACAATATCTATCTCACCAAATCTATACGAGATATTTCTCGCAATTATCTTGTATCCCGACTTCTTAAGATACCTGCAAGCAATATCTTCATATCTTTTACCAGAAGCGTTGCTCATTTCTCCCCTTTGTATATCCTTGGAACTTTGAGATAGTCTCCTTCCCGCTCAGGAAAAAGATCACGAATTAGCTTTGCACCTTCAAATTCCATCGGAGCGTCTTCTCTTGGCTCAAGACTCTTCTCGACTGGAGATATCATTTCATCGGCACTGGGATCAACTTGATCTAGAAGCGTCATGTACTGCAGAATCTCTTCGATATCCTTCTTAAGACTCACGCGCTCCTGTTCTCTCAGTTCGAATTTTGCAAGTTCTTCAAGATGCTTCAGCAGTTCATCACTTATTCTGGTTTCCATTCTACTCCTCCTCAATCCTGACCTCTCGAAGATACATCGCAGCATGCTCGGGAGGCATAGGGTTTATGTAGAAGCCTGAACCCCACTCAAAACCAGCGACCCTTGTGAGTCTTGGAACTATCTCCAGATGCCAGTGATAGTGAGCTGATTGCTCCATACCCTTGATTCCCGTATGCAACATGAAATTGTAGGGCGGATTATCGAGAGCCTTGTGAATCCTCAGCAACATATTCTTAAGTATCACAGAAAAACTATCGATCTGAGAAGCAGAGATCTCTCCGAAATTGTCTTTATGAACCTTCGGAACGATCCAGGTCTCAAAAGGAAACCTTGCAGCAAATGGTTCGAAAGCAACAAAATCATTATTCTCCTCAACCACTCTCGTCCCTTCCAGTCCTTCCTGGTTAACCATATCGCAGTAAACGCATCTTTCTCTGAAACGGTAGTAGTCTGCAGCACCAGTGATCTCTTCATCAACTCTCTTAGGCACAATTGGAGTAGCTATCAACTGACTGTGGGAGTGCACCAGGGATGCCCCGGCTTCTCTTCCATGGTTCTTGAATATCAACACGTATTTGATCCTATTATCCTTTTCAAGCACCTGATGACGTTCTTTGTATGCCCAGATCACTTCCCTAACCTGCTCATACGATAGAGTAGCCATAGATGCGTTATGATCAGGTGTCTCGATAATCACTTCATGCGTTCCAAAACCCTTTATAACATCGTACATTCCATGGCCAAAGCGATCCGGTTCTGTACTTGAATCAAGAGCTGGAAACTTGTTCTGAACTACCCTAACCCACCATCCCGGGCTGTCTTTTGTAGTATCTGCAGGTCTGAAAGCCATGACTTCAGGTGGTGTGGTGTGCTCATTTCCGTAATCAAACGGACAGAAAGCCGATTCCACTTTCTCTTTGGCATTTATGAAATCATGAGGCCTTCTAGCTCTTTCAGTAGCTATTATTACCCATCTCTTTATTATCGGATCCTTTCTTAATTCAGGCATTACCTTTGACCTCCAGCATCTCGCTGTATAGAGATATGTAGTTCTTCGCCGAAGCGTTCCAAGAAAAGTCCTCACTCATGGCATTGTACACTACTTTCCTCCAGCAGTCCGGCCGACTGTATACTTCGAGAGCTCTATCAATTGCTTCAAGAAGTCCACTAGCTTTGTAATCAGAAAAACCAAAACCATTTCCGGAATCCAAACCGTCAAATTCCTTCACTGTATCTGCCAATCCACCGGTGAATCTAACTACAGGGATCGTCCCATACCGCATGGCAAACATCTGACCCAAGCCGCAAGGTTCATATCTGGAAGGCATCAAGAACATATCTGCGCCCCCGTAAATCTTCTGGGCAAGATCCAAATCGAAGGTTAGCTTTGCAGCTACCCTATCTGGATAAGCTTCTTCAAGCTCCTTAAACATGAGTTCGTATCTCCTCTCACCAGTCCCCAGAACTATTAGTTGGACGGGAAGCTTCATCAGATCATCCTTAATCTCCTCTATTAGGTCGAGCCCTTTCTGATCAACAAGTCTTGAGATCAATCCAATAACTGCCGTATTGTTTCCGGGAAGACCTACCAATTTCTGCAGATTGCATTTGTTTATCTTCTTGTTCTTAAGGTTATCAAGACCGAAGTTAGCCCACAAACGCCTGTCGTTTTCGGGATCGTATTCGGAATAATCGATTCCATTCAATATTCCAACCAGATCATTGTTCCTTCTGGAAAGGATTGCCTCCAGCCCCGCACCGTACTCAGGAGTCTGGATTTCCTTTGCGTAGGTAGGGGAGACCGTACTAAGCTTATCGGAGAATTCAATGCCCGCCTTAAGGAAATTGAGGCCTTCTTGCACTGAAATATCTTTTTGATAAGCTTTCTTAATCCCCGAGAGTTCAAAATACCTGTCTTCATAGACACCTTGATAAGCTAAGTTATGAATTGAGAGGACTGTCTTGATTCCGGCTTCGGCTTGCTTAAGATAGACTGCCATGAGACCGGTATGCCAGTCGTTGAGATGAACGATATCATAACCTTGCTCAATCGCAAAGGACGTGGCTGCATCGGAAAAGCTCATTGCTTGAAGAGCTAAATCGGATGAGCCATAGACCTCCTTGGAGTCCATAAGATCTTCATTTCTCAGCAGAAAGACACTCACTTCACTTTGAGGCAATTTAGTCTTATAGATATCAAAGAAGCGAGGTCTTCTTAAGAATCTTGTCTTCTGGACCCTTCCCGTCTTTGATAAAACGCTTCTATCTATCGATCCATGAAGAGGCATTAATATATCAACATCCACTCCCAGTTGTTTCAAGTACTTCGGAAGGGATCCAGCTACATCAGCAAGACCTCCTACTTTTGCTAACGGATACACTTCGTAAGAAACAAACAGCACTCTCATGTAATCACCTCTTGAATATCGGCAGGTCATGAGAAAAGATCACAGTATCTGCCCTGTCGAAGTACTTCATTACGAAAGCAGCGGCCTCGTCTGTCCGCATACCTTTTCGCATTTCGTGATACTGTATTTGCCTTGTGCATATATCTCCACAAATAAAGACATTGCCACAATTACTTGTTTCAAGAAAAAATGAAACATGATCTCTCGAGTGAAAAGGAGACTCCAGAACTTCTACTGAATCTAGAAGCCTGTCTCCATTCCTGAACGGCTCGACTCTATTCCAGGAGAGAACTATCTTCTGGTACATGGCTCCAACTATTGGACCAAACGAACCGTAGTCTCTGCTACTGTAACTCTCATGCAGATGAACTTTTGCGTTCGGGAAAAACATGCTGTTGAAGGCGTGGTCTAGATGAAAGTGAGTCAGAAATATGTCAGTAATTTCATCTGGGGAAAGATCCAGAGAAGTCAGTTTATCTTCAAGAATCTCTAGAGAAGGGAACCCGCCCGGATCGACGAGAATCCTTTTTTCATCTTCCACAAGAAGAACGCAGCTACTCGTTGGAGAATCCAGCATTCCCGGCACATATACCAAACTGCCGGGAAAGAGGAGATTCAAGTCCAAGTTACATCACTCCTCGAAAAATCAAACCTACTGTCCCTATAATTATACAGTAAACGGCAAACAAACTCAGACGTCGCTTCAGAACAAGTTTCTTGAGAAGCCACAGTCCCATTACTCCGGTCAGGAAAGCAAGAATGGAAGACAATAGAACCGTACTGACAGGAAGATTAACTCTTGAAAGCTCCAGAAGACCTGCTCCTAGAGTAACCGGGAGGCTCAAGAGGAACGAGAATCTAACGGCGTCTCTTCTAACCATACCGACAAGTAAGGCTCCGAAGATGGTGAAACCACTCCTGGATATCCCCGGAACTATAGCCACCGCCTGAAAGATACCGATTGAAAGAGCCCCTGCAATAGAGAGATCCAGTATCTTGCGATCACCCTTAAGCCTATCCGATATGAACAACATAGTCGCGGTCACAAATAACATGGTAGATGCAAAGGCTACATCTGAAAACAGTAGCTTTATCTCGTCCTCCAGCAGAAAACCAGCTATAACTGCCGGAATGGTCGCAATTAGAAGCAACAATATATACCTGATTGAAGAGTCCCTCTTTTCTGGCTTACCCAATCCAGAGAATATGGTCCATACATCCTTAAATGTGAACAACAAAACGGCAAAAAATGTTGCAAGATGCAATACAGCAAAAAACGCCGCCTTAGATTCAACATCGAGCGGAACATTAAGAAAACTTGAAAAAATAGTCAGATGTCCAGAAGACGAAACTGGAAGAAATTCAGTTGCTCCCTGAACCGCACCTAGAATGAGGTAACTTGCAAAATCAGACACCAAAACCCTCCTCTTCACTTATACTCTCAAAAGAAACTCCCTTTTCTTGAAGTATTTCAGCGATCATTCCTATGTCCGACTCATCTGTTCTGATAACGACCCGTCTTTCATCCTCTGATTCTGCCGCTGACGTGATTATCGAAAGAATATTTACCTCTCTTTCGGCAAGGTAATCTACAACATCTCGCAACGCTCCTGGCTTGTCCTCCAGAATCACGGAGACTCTTGTTCCTGGCTTGTCCATTGCAGTGAACTCCATCAGGCCTTCAAGAATCTCAAAGACTCCGATAGCTCCCACCACCAAAAAATCGTCGTCAACTACAGGAAGAACATAGTCATGACTCTCGATAAGCATAAGTGCGGCATCTTCAATGAAATCAGAGTCTCGACAGTAGAAGACCGGTTCTGTAATAACCTCTGAAACGGGCGTTGCAGGATCAACATCTTTGATATCATCCACTCTTGCAACGCCTGCCAGTCGCCCGTCACTATCCACCGAGATTACATACGTGAGCCCAGCCGACTTTCTGTCGCTCAAGATCTCACCTACAGTACAGTCATCACTAAACAGTGGATAAGTCCTGTTTGTCCATTTGCAAATGTTCATAAAACCGCCTCTTTCCCTGCTAAAGACTTTATTTTACTCAACACAACAATTATAATTGTATCAGTGTGATCTTTGACCCTGCTGGGGAGGTGTCTCCGTGTTTCAAGGATACGTGAAGCTACTAGAACTCGCAACAAATCTCTTCACAATGTATAGGTGGAACAACACACCCACTCTTCTAAGGACTAACGAAGCAGAGAATGCCTTCATCTCAGCCCAATACAGTTTACTGATGTCAGAGATGGCCAGGCTGAGTGGTCTCGATATCAACCAGAAGGAACTCTTTCAGAGACTGGTTTTGAAGGAACTGCCAAAATGCCTTCTTTCCGACATCTCTGTTGACACCAAGGTTCTGATAAAATCTCTTTCACCAGATAAATGGAACGATGTTTTTTCGAGAACCGTTGAGGAAATCGTTCAATACTTGCCCGAAGAACGGCACAACCCATTCTATCTGTCTATGGTCAATTCAAAAGATGATTCTGTCGAGGGCAAAATAATCCAGACGGGAGATCTCTTGTCTGCCAGACTAGAGGCGGGCCTACATGCAAGGAGTTTCCCGGACTTCTTCAGCCGACCATTGAAAGGTCTCGAGAAACGAATCGAAATCTTCAGAGACTTCGAACCTTACCGCCTTATCATGGATACCCCATGGCTTGAACGCTACACTAACGCTTTGATCGTTCTGTTAAGAGCTGTCCGCTGGAATCGGCTGAATAGAAACGTTCCAACCACTGTAGCAGCCCATTCATCCTATGTTACAATAACTGCATACATTCTTTCCTGTATTGAGGAGGAGAAAGGCACTGCAATAAACCCCGTTGAATCTGTAAAACGCGCCCTTCTGCACGACATTCCAGAAAGCATGACCGGTGACATAATCACACCAACAAAGAAGAAAGTCCCTGGATTTGATGAGGTGATCGCTCAAGTTGAAGAGCAGATGGTTACCGAGAACCTGCTGGTCGGAATGCCCGATGAACTTATCAAAGAGCTTAAACTCAGAATGCTGGATCCATTTGAATCATTGGAAGGCAGAATCGTGTGGGCAGCCGATCAGTTCGCAGCTACTGTAGAATGTCTCATGGAGATCCGTTCAGGAAACACACAATACGCCTTTAGAGATGCTATGAACAGAATGCTGGACGACCTTTCAAAATCCGATCTAGAAAGTGTCCAGCTTCTAACTCAATCGTTTAAATGGAGCCTGGACTGGACTGGCCGCTAGTCAAATCGCCTTGAGAAATCTCCCAAATCTGTCAATTCCCTTCTTCAGTTCTTCAACCGAACTGGAGTAAGACATTCTTATGAAGCCTTCGCAACTGAACGCACTTCCCGGAACCATTCCCACTTTCTGCTCCTCGAGAAGCCCAAGAGCAAATTCGTTGGAATTCACATACCTTCGGCCAAGGTATGGTCTGATATCTATGAATACATAAAAAGCCCCCGCAGGCTTGCTGAATTTGAGTCCAATCTCAGATAGCCTTGATACAACCAAATCTCTTCTCTTCCGAAACTCCTCAACCATGGAAGAGGTATCGACCTCAAACGCCTTCAAGGCTGCATACTGAGCCATAGTATTAACATTTGATGCAAGGTGGCTCTGGATTTTAGATATCTCTTTTGCCAGCTTAGTGGATGTGGCGGAATAGCCTACTCTCCAGCCCGTCATTGCGTATGTCTTGGAGAAAGCGTTTATGACCGCTGAACGTTCCTTCATTCCATCCATCGAGGCTATTGATAAGTGAGAAGCATCGAATACAAGCTTTTCATACACTTCATCAGAGATGACAAAGAGATCTTCCTTTATGCAAAGGTCTGCCAGTTCCTCTAGGAAACTCTCTGGATAGATTGCCCCGGTCGGGTTGTTCGGAGAATTTATCATAATCGCTTTCGTTTTGTCGGTAATAGAACTCTCGATTTCGTTGATCTCAGGAATGAAGTCTCTCTCAACATCAGCCTGCACAATGACCGGTACACCACCGCAGAGAAGAATCTGCGCCTCATAGCTTACCCATGCAGGCGAAATGATTATCACCTCATCGCCAACGTTGAGCAAAGCCTTCAGAACGTTGTAGATAGCTTGTTTTCCACCGTTCGCAACAACAATCTCTTCGGGTGAGTAAGTCATGTTGTTTTCCTTCTGAAGTTTCAGAGCTATCGCCTTTCTCAACTCATCTATTCCAGCGGCGTTCGTATACTTCGTTTTTCCCTCATTGAGAGCTCTTATTGCTGCATCGACAATTGGGCGGGGAGTAGGAAAATCCGGTTCACCTGCAGTGAACTTTACAACATCCTCTCCTGATCGAGCGAGTTCCAACGCCTTCTTGTTGAATTCCAAGGTCGCCGAAGGCGTTACAGAAGAGACAAAGTGCGACAAATCCATTGGAGCACCTCCAAAGTTATAGTCAGTATCCTCATTTAGATCCTATTGATTATCTCGAGAACCACTAGCGCGAAATCGCTAAGACTGTCCTTCTTGCACAGTCTAGCGCCGGCTTCTCTCTTTCTCTTTCCATTTACCAATGCAGAACCTACCGCCATTACAATCTCAGTCATCCCGTACTCCAGTTTTTCGATGAACTCTATTCTGAAACTTGGAATGACATCCCTTATTGCTGCAACCGTTGATTCCACGATTGCCATGTACTTCTCGTCGTCACCAATGTCTACAATTGACGAACCCTCAAGTTCTCTTCCCTCATAATCTAGCATTACCGTTATGTCTAGTTTTCGCATCGTTGCGCGCGTCTCGAGGCTTTTAAGTTGGAAGTTGTAACCTTGGACTTCTTCCTTCTGGTAAGGTCTTACAACCGAAGCTTCCTCTTCATCGTCTGAATCCAGGGATATCTGTGCAATAGAGACGATCTTCCTATCGATCTTGACACCCGTTGAAGCGTATATTGCCGTTTCAATATCTCTTACCAACTGCTTTGCCGGTTTGGAAATGTCCGCCAAAACGTGAATCTCGACCATTTCGCCGTTTTCGTCATAAACTATTCTGGCGCTGTGCACCCCCGGCAGTTTCGAGATGATGCTGTCAACTGCTAGCTTGCTAGGCATTCAATCAACCCCCTCGACCTTCAGAAAATCAATGCAAACAACAAAGATAGACCTAGAAACCCTCCTGCTGCCAACAGAGAATACCAGCCTTTCCTATCGTAAGGTTTGTAATCTTCAGGCTTCACTTCGCTCTTCGGCCTACGCACCTTCTTAGTTCCAATTTCGAAGAAAATCAGTGACAGAAAGAGCGCTCCCATCGCGATAACAAAAAAGAAATTTGAAACAAACTCCATTAAACTACCCCCGTACGAACCCACCGTCCCGCCACAACGGGAGAAGATTGTACATGTTGATTCTAGCACAAAAGCTTATATCATCACCAAACCCTAGAGAGAGAAGTCTTCTCGCGTGAAAGCCATTCTTAATGAAAAAGCTCTCCAAATCACTCTTGGCCGATTCATACAGGAGCGAAGCTAACGAGCAACCATCATCGGTACAACCCATTCCCAATCCGGATACAATTGCACCCGCAAGCAAGACATCCTCAAGTGAAACTCTTCCACTAGAGCCGGCGCACTGGAGCTCAATCCTGCCGCCTTCACTCTCAAGAAACCCGTTTATACTTTCAAGATTCAAAAAGGAGGCAGCAACAAGCCTTCCCGCACGTTTCGACAAAAGTGCAGCGTTTGTCCCATTCGTTGTCGTCATAACCAACTCTTTTCCAAAGATCATCTTCTTGCAGAGAGCAACTGGGGAGTTTGCCAGATCGAATCCCTCTATCTGCATCGATCCTCTCTCTCCTCCAAGAAGCACCTCGCGATTCCGCTTTCTGCACTCCAAAGCCTCCTCGACCGATTCCACAGGAATCACCTTTTTTGCGCCAAGATGAAGCGCCGTCGTGATAGTACTGGTCGCCCGCAAGACATCAATTACAACTGCGATATCGGTTTGTTCGTCAAGGACACGGGGAACGAAGTTCACTCTCAAATTCATAATACCTACTCTTCTTCCAGATGACGCCAGAGATTCAGTTCATGAACCCTTGTTTCCCCACTCTCAACAATGATCGAAGACACTGAACAGTTGTGCATTGAGAGTCTATAATGGTTCTCCAGAGGCAGGCCCATTGAGTAGCAGATGACAGTCCTTATAAGCAAAGCATGAGAGACGGCAACTACCTGTTTTCCCGCGAAAGCGGTTGATGCGAACTTAAGAAAGCTCACCGCTCTTCTCTGTACTTCGCCAAGGGACTCTGTTTTTGCAATGTTAGCCCACGGATCCTTTCGCCAATGTTCAATTAGATTGCCGTGACTTCTGAAAGCCTCGCTAATTTCCAGGCCATTCCACAAACCAACATCGGCTTCGCGGAGGACCGGATTGACGATTGGCTTGATCCTGAGAATTTGACCAATAATCTCTGCCGTCTCTCTTGCTCTCTTCAAGTCACTGGCATAGAGCGCCGCTGGTCTTAGACCGATCTTCCTGAGAAACTCTCCAGTCTGTATAGCCTGGTTCCTGCCCCTTTCTGAAAGTGGAATATCCGATCTTCCCTGCCAGCGATTGCTGTTATTCCACTCAGTTTCTCCGTGCCTGACGAAATAGATCTCCATTATCTCCTCCATGTACTACTTCCAGATTATCTCATCTGAGTCAATTTCCGAAGGCTTTGCATTGCGGACCACTGTCTGAGAATCTTTAGATTTGATTATGACTTTTTCGCAATCGGAGCCTGCAGCAAGAAACCTCCTATCAATTTGACCGTGGAAAACTCTGTTCACCTCTGTAACGCGCTCTTTCATTTCCATTGGTCTCCCGCTCTTGAACAGCGCATAACCCTGAAGAGGGGCTTGCCCGGCTATCTCCACAAAGGACCTCCCATCAGTTACAAAGCTTCTGCCGAGGTAGTCTATCCTTTTGAACGCAGCGATTCCCGTTCTCAAACGTGCAAGAGCCGTTGTTAGTTCGAAATCAGTCGGTCTTCGGGAAATGTCCGGCGGCTGTATCTCCGTCAAATTGAAACCAAGAACTTCAACTTCCATCATCGCTCTATCAATATCTGTATCGCTCTCCCTTGCTTCTTGTTCATCTTCCTTGTACCCGAACACCGAACGAATCGATTTCAGTTCTGGATTAACTCCGGCCAGTGCATCATTCATTCTCTTCAACAACTCGTTTCTTGGACCAAAGCGATCGAGGTAGCCACTCTTTATCAGTTTTTCCAGGTCCCTCGCCTGACAACGAGACCTATTGTTTCTGACAAAAGTGAAAAAGGAATTCTCGTCTGGAACCGGTTTTAAGTAGTCGATATTTAGCAGTCTGGGAATCGAAACTGTCACATAATCTCGACTTTGCACTGATCTATCTTCTGTACGTAATGAAAATCCCCTGTCTCTTATCTCAGCAGCAATGCGTGTGAGGGAGTTTCTGGGTAATTCAACTAAGATAAGCGGATAGAAGACTTCGGGGTGATTCGCTTTGAAGTATGCCAACCAATAAGAGATCATTGCATAACTTAGACTGTGAGACTTGTTGAATGCATATCCAGCGAAGTCCATAAGGAAGGACAGCAGTTTCTCTCTTCTTTCAGGAGTGAGTTTGCTGTACCCTGGTGAAGCCCTGAACAAGCTATTCACAACCTCTTTGTCTTTCTTGGAAAGAGCTCTTCTCAAAAGCTCTCCATCGTCTGCTTCAAGAGAAAGCAAACTGGAAGCGATTTTGAGAACCTGTTCCTGATAAACTAGAAGACCACCGGTCTCCGCAAGCACTGGAACCTTTCTTTTAATTCTTTCCAGATCAGAGGGATTTCTGGATAGTCTGAGGAAGCGTTCCGTGACTCCCGATTTGATTGGCCCAGGTCTATTGAGGGCGATCGATATCGACAAGTCTTTCAACGAGATAGGTTTGACTGATCTAACAACCTTCGTGGCGTACGGGGCCTCGAGCTGAAACACGCCGGCAGTGTAGCCTTTTTCCAGTATTTCGTACGTTCTAGCATCGTTCGTAGGAGAATGCCAGGGCTCCTTGCCCTTCGCCATCTTCTTAAGAAGCGAAAGGTTCCTGAGTCCCAGAAGATCGATCTTCTGCAAACCCATGATGCTGAGAGAATTCATATCCCATAGAGAGACAGGAAGATCACCGCTTGAATCGAGTGGAATCAATCCGGAAATAGGGTAATCAGACAGAATTAGGCCCGCTGCATGAATTGAAAAACCTGAGTACAGACCTACAATGCTTCTTGACATATCAAAGAGCTGTTTCATGTCAACATCCCCTTCAAACGCGTAGGGAAATCTTTGCCCTTCTTTGCTCCACTCGATTAGCCTCGATATTCTTTGACCATCAATACCGAGCTTTCTGCCAATTTCCCGAGCCGCCCCCTTGAATCCGTAAGTAGATGCCGTCCTAATGAGGCATAGATGATCGCTTCCAAAGTGGTCTTTCAAACTCCTTAGAAGTGCTTGCCTCGATTCATCATCAACGTCAAGATCAATATCTGGTGGATCTTCGCGCTTCAAACTCAAGAACCTTTCAAAAAAGAGTTCTTCTTCAACGGGATCAATACGTGTTATCCCAAGCAGATAACTTACAAGTGAACCAACGGCCGATCCCCTTCCAGGGCCAATCCAACAACCACCGGTCTTTGCTATCTCAACGATCTTTGAGACAGTCATGAAATAATCTTGAATTCCCTTTGCCAGAATCACCGAAAGTTCCCTTTCAAGTCTTATAGCGTAACTAGCACCAAGTTTCTTTGATCCGATTATTTTCTCGAGCAACGCGGAGAAATCCTCAGGCTTTGATCTAACCGGAAAAACGTGATTCAGCTTCCGTATAGCAAACTCCTGAGGTAATTCAGAAAGGAGTTTGCCAAGGTCTTTCTCCATATCCAGATAGCGTCTTTCATCCGGCAAAGAGTAGTCGGACGTTTCGAGGACATCCCCCAAGGATGTGTATGTTCTGAACCTTTCGCTATTTTGATCAAGATAACGGCACTCCCAGATTGGGTTCTTTGACGAGGGATCCAGATTGCGAGGTTTTCCCAAAACATGCACCAAGTCATCGGATTCGATAATCTCGCTTTTCATAAGTTCTCTGAACCCTGTTTCGCTTCTGGCAATCCAATAATCATTTCCTTTGTGTAAACCCGGTACAGTTACTATACCTGCTCGGGAAAGCGCTGTATGCCATTTCACAAAAGACGACAATGAAGAGTCGACTATGACACATCTTTCATATCCGTTTTTTTTCAACTCAGCAATCGTCTCGCCCAGCTCGAGGATAGAACCGAATAACTCGTACTTTGTGACTAGAAAAGCAGTCTTCATGCCTTCTTCTCCACCAATTCGCTTAGATTAACTATTGCTTCCTTCATGTCTTCAGGAAGTGTTGCCAAGAAAGTCATTCTTCTCCCGGAACGAGGGTGTAAGACGGTTAGTCTTAGTGCATGGAGCATCTGCCTTCTCACTCCAAATATCTCGTCATCTCTTGCCTTTCCGTAGACTGCATCACCCAGAAGAGGGAAGCCCTTTTCTTTCATATGAACTCTTATTTGATGAGTTCTGCCAGTTTTTGGACTCACAAGAACTAAAGAGGCAAGTTCAGAAAAGTTCCTTAGTGTCCGAAAATTCGTAAGAGATTCCTTACCGTTGCAATTTATTGACATCTTAAGTCTGTTTACGGGATGACGTGCAATGGAGTAATCTATCTTGCCAGATGCGGGTGTCTTACCCTTAACGAGAGCAAGATAATCTTTTGAGGTCAGCCTGTTCTTGAACTGTGAGGAGAGGGAGACATGAGCAAGATCATTCTTTGCAACGATTATTACGCCGCTAGTGTCTTTGTCAAGCCTGTGAACTATCCCGGGTCTTGTTACACCACCAATACCTTGAAGATCTCCGCAATGATAAAGCAAAGCGTTTACAAGTGTGCCGGTTTGCTTTCTTGGAAGAGGGTGAACAATAATACCTGGCTTTTTATTGACAACGATTATGTCTCTATCTTCGAATATTATGTCTAGAGGGATATCTTCTGGTTCTACTGATAGTATTTGGGGCTTGTCCGGCAGTTCGAAAGTTATTATTTCTCCGGACTTCACCTTGTACGCCGGCTTTCTAGCTCTTCCGTCAACAAAAACTTTAGACTCTATAATCTGCCGCTGCACAAAAGTACGTGAAATCCACGGAGGGGCTTTCTCAACTACTATCTTGTCAAGCCTCCAGCCGTCTTCACGCCTGGAGACTGTTATCTCTTGAAGCACTTTTCTCCCTTCGGTATACTGAAAGAGTTAGCAATGCTGCACCGAACACTATACACATGTCTGCGAAGTTGAAGATCGCGGGGAACCCTCTCAGCTCGAAGAAGTCAACTACATGGCCGAGTCTCAGTCTGTCCATCAGGTTATTTCCGAGCGCACCTCCAGCAATCAGACCAATGAAGAAGGACTCCCATTTTGACAACTTCGATGAGTTTGCATTAGAAAGGATCACAATCGTTACGACAATTGCAACAGCAATAAGAGCCAGAAGCCAAGGTTCTTGGTTCTTGAATAGACCGAACGCAACACCCGTATTTCTGACATATCTCAAGCCGAAGAAGTCGCCGACCAAATCTATTCGCTGAAAATACGTCATTTCATTCTCAACAAAGTACTTACTTACCTGATCAAGAATCAGAGCTAGCGTAATTCCTAGAAGAGAAAGCAATTGTTATCACTCCAAGTGTCTCCTAAACGGGCAGTTCATATCAGCCCATCTGATCGGCAAGCGCCTCCATTTCGGCTTCATCAATATCCGAGTTGTCATAAACCTCCTGAACATCATCGTTGTCCTCAAGAATGTCAAGGAGCTTAAAAAGCTTACTCGCTTCTGAACCCTCAACCTTCAGACTATTGCTTGGTATATAGCTCATCTCGTAAGAAAGAGAATACCCGTTTTCTTCGAGCGCCGTTTTGACATCAGATACCGAATCAGGAAAGGTTATAATCTCTATTGGATCGGTGTCGTCTTTTATGTCCTCGGCTCCTGCCTCGATTGCAAGAAGCTGGAACTCATCAAGGTCGGAAATCTGCTCTTTAGAGACAGTAATGATTCCCTTTCTTTCAAACATCCAACTAACCGCGCCACTCTCTGCCATAGAGCCACCGTACTTCGAAAGGGTATGCCTGATCTCTTGAGCGGTCCTATTCTTGTTATCAGTAAGACATCTTATAAGAAGTGCTACCCCTCCAGGAGCATACCCTTCATAAAGAGCTTCGGAGAACGTTTGCCCCTCAAGTTCTCCGGCGCCTTTCTTGATTGCCTTCTCCATTGTGTCTTTAGGCATATTCGCGCCTCTAGCCCTTTCTATAGCAGCCCTCAGAGAAGTGTTCGTATTAGGATCTGATCCTCCTTCCCTTGCCGCAACCATTAGTTCTCTGATGATTTTCGTGAAAACCTTGGATCTCTTGGCATCCTGAGCGCCTTTCCTGTGCTTGATATTCGCCCACTTATTGTGACCAGACATTTCGAATCCCTCCTATTTCATCCAGAATATCTGAAGTTCGCTTCCCTTTTACGAGAGCTTCCTCCACAAAAACAAACACCCCTTCGTAAGAAGCGGTACCATCTTTCGAAAAAATCTTGAGTATTTCCTCCGCTGAAACCATTGAGTCTATTGGCTGGGAATATTTTACCATATAGACGGTTCTCAAGGGAGTCACTGTGAGGTCCTTAAATACATCTCCTGCTCTGAATTCTTTGTAACCTCCCTTAGTCTTCTTAGAAACTTTGAGCTCGCTGTCATATGAATCTGGAATATAGCGCTCTTTCGGAAGTGTAAGCGATAATCTGTAGGAATCAATCAGATTATCTATTCTTGTGTAATTCGAAGGAATATACCATGCTTTCTGAGCCTTTAAAGTGAAACAAGAGGAAAAGTTTAGGGCTTTCACTGGGTCAGAGACTTCTGTCTCTGTCTCGAGGAAAACATAATGCGCAAAACTTGCCACACCTGTTGGAACTGCCTGAGAGTAACCTATTTTGACCCGAGGGTGGAATCCCTGAGTGTAAGTAACGGGCAATTTCGATCTTCTGATTGTCCTTTCTATTGCCGTAACCGTCTCCTGATGCGAAAGAAATCTTAGAAGACCTCCACAGCAGAAGCGAATTACCAATCTCTTCTTAATCAATCAAACCTCCGAAGGCACATGATGCATATCAGACCCTTTGTCCCATGGGCCCTGTGCAGTTATAATTGTATTCGATTAACCTTAAGTTTTCAACGATACAAGATGCCAAGAGGTGTGGGGAATGGCATGGATGATAATGTCGGATTCTCATGACAACATTACAAGAATTTCCGAGGCTGTACGCGTGGCAATAGACCGCGAGGTAGATGTTCTTATTCACTGCGGAGATCTTATTTCGCCGTTTGCTGCAGAAGAGCTGTTGAGGTTCAGCGGGGAGCTTCACGTAGTAGTTGGAAATAACGACGGAGAGTTGATTGGCTTAAAAAGGGTGCTTGGTGATTCATTAGTGAAGGGCCCCAATGAAACCGAGATCCAGGGTTATCGCGTGGTTGTGATGCATGAACCTTTTGGGCTTAAAGATACTGTTAGAGCAGATTTCTTGCTTTACGGGCATACTCATAATCTTGACATAAGACTTGATTCCAAACCAGTTATAATCAATCCTGGGGAATGCTGCGGCTACCTCACAGGAAGACCAACAGTGGTAATAATCGAACCGGAAAGCCTGAAGTATGAGCTAATAGAACTCCAGTAATCACAGCCTTTAATATAACATCACTTTAACCCCGAACAGCAGGCAGATACGTATAATTGGACAGCAAAAACACAGGTTGCGACTGAATGGAGGTAATTACCGGTGGAAAAGAATTTCGTTAAGAAGGAAAAGAATGTTGAGACATTTCTCTTTTCCTTTGATTCAGAAGAAGTAAGGCAGGCAGAGAAGGATGTAGCCAAATATGTGAACCAACAATATTCAATACCAGGATTCAGAAAGGGAAAGGTACCGCTGAACATAGTGAGGAACTTTTTGGCAGAGAGCTTTGAAGAAATGGTCCTCGAAGTCCTTTCAGACAAGATTGAAGATGCGATCAAGGATGAGAATCTTCTTATACCTGCAGTGATAAACGATCAAAAGATGGAGGGAGAGGGAGCAACCATCGAAGTCATGCTTCACAGAGATCCGGAGATCAAGATTCTCGATTATGCAAACCTCGAGCTGAAAATACCAAAGAAAGACGAAGTTGTTCTAAATTATGTGAACAACAGACTGGAAGAACTTAGGAATGAGCACGCAATTGTAGAACCTAAGGAAGGCCCAGTCGAGAATGGAGACATAATCAAAATCGAGTATACTATTGAAAAAGACGGAAAGAAGATAGCTGACAAGAAGGTCCAGGAGCTGAATATCACCCCAGAAGACGATAGACCTATAGTGAAAAATGTGATCGGAAAGAAAAAGGAAGAATCGGTGGAGTTTACGAGAACATTTGAAGACTCTGATAACGAGTACTTCTATTCTGTAAGAATTTTGGAAGTGCTTAAGAAGAACCCTCTGGATCTAGATGACGAATTTGCGAAGACAGTGAATGCTGAAGCAAACTCTCTTGAGGAACTCAGAGAAATCGTTGAAAAGGAGGGAATGGAGTCTTTCATCAATTGGCAGAAAGACTTCCTCAGGCAACAGGCAATGGATAAGATCAACGACCTCGTAGAGATAGAGATCTCAGATTCGACACTTGATTATTTCGTTCAGAGAACAATAGAGAATTCGAAAAAGGATAAGAGTTATGAGAACTACTTGAATCAAGCCGGAAGCGAAGATAAGCTTGTCGAAAACTTCAGAAAGGGTGTATTCGATGAGATAAAGAAGACGAGGTTCATTCATGAGATAGCATCCAAAGAAGGGTTTGAGGCAGAAGAAGAGGAAATTGAAGCCATTGCTGAAGAGATGGCTCCTTATTGGGGGATTTCTGCCGACAGAGCAAGAGAAATGGTGAGCACTCGTGAAGACGTTAGAAGTGATATCGTTTCCACGATCATCAGAAACAAGGTTCTGGATGCTGTTGTAGAAAAGGCTTCTATTAGTGAAATGGAACCCCAATCTGAAGAAGAGCAACAGGAGGCCGTTGATTTGCACGAGGACTCCTCTCAAGATTAGCATGCTCAAGTTTTTCTTAAGTGAAATACGTCCTGAAGTCAAAGCCTTTCGAAAACTGGAAACAGGGGGTTTACATGAAGAAGAAAGTAGTTCTGATATCGGTAGCTGTTGTTTCCGTAGTTGCGTTGTTTTTTCTTTTGAAAGCGGTATTCAGCGGGGAGTTAATACTTAATCCAGTAATAGTCGAGAATCTCGGCCCCTTTTCAATCAGATGGTACGGAGTGATGATCGCGGCAGGGATCATCGTTGCTTACCTTATAGGAAGACACCAGGGTCTCAAAGAAGGAATAGAGGAAGACTACATGATAGAAGCAGTCTTTATCGGGATTATTTTCGGAGTTTTGGGCGCAAGAGTCTACTACGTGGCGTTCAATTTCGATCTCTACAGGGGCGACTTCTGGAGTATCTTGAGAACATGGGATGGTGGTCTTGCCATCCACGGAGCTTTCTTTGCAGCTCTGATTGTGGTTTTTTTGTATGTCACTTTAAGAAAAAAGGCTAAGCTATCCTTTCTGCAGGCGACGGATATCTTCACTGCCGTTTTGCCACTGGCTCAGGCTATCGGACGTTGGGGAAACTTCTTCAATTATGAAGCTTACGGCGCACCTACCGAGCTCCCATGGAAGATGTTTGTTCCGTTAAGATACCGGATGCCAGGGTATTCTGGAGATGAGTTTTTCCATCCGACTTTTCTTTACGAGAGCCTCGCAAATGTCGCCATCTTTTCCTTTCTTTATTGGTATCTTGGTAAGAGGAAGAACTACGGTGAAGTCACTGCGCTGTACATGATCTTTTATTCTATCGTTAGATTCTTTATTGAAGGACTGAGACTCGACAGCCTTTACATAGGTCAAACAGACATAAGAACGGCCAAGGTAGTTTCAGTTGCTTTGCTGTTTGCTGGAGTCATTCTGCTCATTGTCTCTCGTTATAAAGGGAGACCAGTGAAAACAGCTTCCTAAATGCATCGGATCTGTGTGAAAGTTCATTTTTGACTGAATCGCCTAGGATACCAAATGTTTCGGAGAAACCAGAAGGGATAAATATCGGATCGTAGCCAAAACCATCTTCTCCCGAAATCTCTAGGGCAATGGAACCTTCAACCTTGCCTTCTACACCAAGCAACATCTCTCTTGAAGGATCATAGAAGAGGGCTGCACAGATGAATCTGGCAGTCCTTTCTTCTTTGCCTTTCATTCGGTTCAGAATTGCCTCCATCTTTCGTGGATAATCTCTACCCTCCATGAATCTGGCTGAGCTAATCCCGGGAAAGCCTCCCAAAGAATCAATTACTAGGCCCGAATCATCTGCAAGCAAAGGGACACCCAATTCCTTGTATGCTTCGATCTTCTTAAGAGAATTACCCATGAAGGTCTCCGCATTCTCTATAACCTCTCTAACCGTTACAATAGTTGCAATAGAATCAATCACGATATTCTCCGGCGAAAGTAACCGCACCTCCCTAAGCTTGTTCTCATTTGAAGTCACAAGATACAGCTTCACCGTCTAATCTCCCTAATCCTTTCTACAACAATCGATGGATCTTTCGCTCTAAATACGGCTGCCCCCATAACAAGAATGTCCGCTCCCAGATCAACCAAATCCTTCGCGTTTCCCAGACTCACGCCCCCATCTACTGCAATAACGAATGAGAAACCTTTTTCAGAACGAATTCGGTCGAGAGCTCCGATCTTTGCGGCAGCTTCGGGAATGAATTTCTGGCCTGTATAGCCCGGGTTGACTGTCATAACCAGAATACCATCCACAAAGGGAAACACTTCTTCGAGCGAAGAAACAGGCGTTGAAGGGTTCAGCACAACGAATGCGTTAGCCCCATTCTCCCTTATCTCTCCAAGCAGTCTGTGAAGATGATAGTTTCCCTCGACATGTACGTGGAGGTTTTTGGCACCGAGTAATGCGTAATCCTTAACATACTTTGAGGGCTCCTCTATCATCAAATGTACATCCAATGGAGGATGATCAAGTCTTCCAAGTGCCTCCATAATAGGCACTCCGAAAGTAATATTGGGGACAAACATTCCATCCATAACATCTATGTGAAGAAAATCTGCTTCGCGTACTTTTTTTACTTCGCAGGCCAGATTTGTAAGATCTGCAGCTAGAATAGAGGGAGATATCTTAGCCATGTTTTCTTCCTCCCTTCTCTCTTTCTCTTTCCTTCAGTTCATTATACATATTCAGGTAACTGTTGTAGCGACTCTTATGAATACTCCCAGCTTCGACCAGCTCCTTGACATAACAACCGGGCTCATCAATATGATTGCAATCGGAAAATGCGCACATTTCATTTTCCTGAGTAATCTCCAAGAAATAGCTCTTTAGGTTTTCCGGAGTTATCTCGGGCATTTCAAGATTAGCAAAACCCGGAGTGTCAGCAATCAGTCCTCCAAATTCGAATTGAAGCAGTTCAACATACGATGTTGTGTGTCTCCCTCTCTCAAGACCTCGAGATATTTCTGACACCCTCAACTTTAGACCGGGATTCAACGTGTTAAGCAAACTGCTCTTACCAACGCCAGACATTCCCGCCATAACGCTTACCTTACCCTTCAGAATCTCTCGTAACCTATCAATGTTGATCTGCTCTTTTGAAGAGACGTGGCAGATATCGTAGTATTCTCCATAGATTTCACAGAAACTCTCTATTTCGTCTCCGTGCAGCAGATCGACTTTGTTTACAACTATTACTACCGGAAGTTTTGCGAACTCTGCCAGAACTAGAAAACGGTCAGTAACTGTATTCTGAACAGCCGGTTCCTTCAACGATAGTACAAGAAGTATCTGCTCAATATTGGAGATTCGCGGTCTTAATAGTTCAGTCTCTCTGGGAAGAATGTTCTCTATTCGACCCTGACCGTTGCCGCTCAATGTATACTCAACCCTATCTCCTACAATAGGTCTTATCCCCTGCATTCTAAAACGCCCAGGCATGGTGCAAACAAGTCTTCCTCCTGTTTCGCTATCGACTACTTCCATATTTCTGCTTCCGAATCTAACGACTACTCCTTTTCTTCTATCCAAGCCCTACCTCCTTCTTTGCCTGAGCTGACCGCAAGCTGCATCGATATCATTTCCCTTTTCATGCCTCAGGGCACTTTCAAACCCTGCTTTTCTTAGAGTTTCAACAAAAGAAACTACTACATTTTCTGAAGGTTTGTCGTAGATCTTATTGACGGGATTCACCGGAATTATGTTTATGAATGACTTCAACCCTCGTAGATATTCCACAAGGCGCTGCGCCTCTTCTTTGGAATCATTCACTCCCTTTATCATTGCATATTCAACGGTTATCCTGTTACCGGTGATGTGCTGATAGTATTCTAGAGCCTCTCTAAGAGTTGATAACGGGTACTTCCTGTTAACAGGCATCAACTTGCTCCTTAGTTCGTCTCTTGCACTATGAAGCGATACTGACAGTCTAACATCCATTTTCGAATCGGCCAACTTCCTTATCGATTCTGGAATACCGGATGTTGATATAGTGAATCGCCGCGTTCCAAGGTCTCTCCCTACGGGGTCGTGGAGAATGCTTATCGCTTTAAATACATTGTCCTCATTCAGAAAAGGCTCTCCCATACCCATGAAAACTATGTTGTCAACAGGTTTATCACTGATCTTTTCCATGAATACAACCTGGCCGACAATTTCGCCTGCGGACAGGTCTCGAGCGAAACCTCCGGCTCCCGTAGCACAGAAGGAGCAGTTCAGCGCACAACCAACCTGTGAAGAGATGCAGAACGTAGTATGAGTTGGATGCCTCAGAAGCACTGATTCGATGTGATTGCGATCTTCCAGCTTCCACAAGAACTTCTCAGTGCCATCACCGGCCACCTGTCTTTCCTCCATTTCCATAACCGGAAAGGGAAGAAGCCCGAAGAGTCTTTCCCGAAGACTAATGGGAAGATTTGTCATCTCCGAATAGTCCACCGCCTTCTTCCTGTAAATCCAGTCAAAGATCTGCTTTGCTCGAAATGTTGCTTCTTCTAAGGAAAGCATTTCCTCTCTTAGTTCGTCCAAACTAAAAGAAAGTACGTCCTTCACTTCTTCCTCCTAAGTCTTGCCACATAACACACAAGGGGAGCTTTCCATGGCTGCAACCAGTACCCTCTTCCATCGAATCTGGCAACTATATTCCTTTCCGAGAAGAAGTGGCCCATTTTGCTTGATTCGAATTCACCGAGAACCCCAATAGCCATATCATTTTCTTCTCTGGTGATCGCCTGACTATAGTAGATGAAATCGTTATGTTCTTTTGAGAAGCTCTTCAGAAGAGTCTTGGCCTTATGGGACGCAATATCAAGCGAGTCCCGAGTCAACGTATGAAGAAGCCACGGCATTGCGTTGATTCTGCCGGTTAGGCTGCCACTGTGCTTGACCACAGGAACTCCCACTTCTGTAAGTATATACTCGACCTCATCCAGAGTCTCTAGGTTCTCAATTGAGCTTCCCTTCTGAAAGACAGTGCAAAGCTCAGAATACTCACTCTTGTCAAAGATGAAACCCTTCTCTATCAGCTCATCCTCTTTGCCTGAAGCCAGGACTGTTTGAGTCGGAGGTGTCTGATTGTACTCGAGAAGCTCCTCGACATCGTCTATCCATTCTACTTCTCTCCAGTATTCTACTAGCCACTCAGGATGGGAGTAAAAAACATTCAGCGGCTGATTATTCGAATAGCCGGTATCGGAAATCTTTCTCAAAACTGCGTTGACAAGGTCCCTGAACTCCCTTACTCCCACCAAATTCACAGAAGAATTTACAGCAGCATATTCAGGTACGGTATCCAGAAACATGATTTGAAATATACCAATCCTCAAGGCGTTCCTTACTGCCACAGGAAGTTTGCTGGGTTTTCTCAGAAACCGCGAGAGCTCGTAGTCTATTCGAATCCTCTTTCTAAGAACTCCGTAGATCAGGTTCACACAAAAGGACCTATCACTCGAAGAAAGGGTGGAGAGTGCCATCTCCACCTTCTTAAAAGAAATATACCCGTTAGTATCAAAAAAGGATAGTGTCTGGAGGGCTATGGAACGTGCCCCCTGCATTAATCTCTTCCTGATCCAGATAGGATAAGCATTCTCAACAACTGAAAAATAGCAGTGGCCGCAGAAGCCACATACGTCATTGCAGCAGCTCCCAGAACAGAACTCACGCCTTTAAGCTCATTCGAAGGCATCCCCATGGACGAAAGCAGCTTCTTTGCTCTTGAACTTGCGTTGAACTCCACCGGCAACGTAACCAGTGTAAAGAACACGAACGCAGAGAATACAACTATCCCAATTCTTATCAGGATCTGAGAAACCATGAGGAGACCTATGATGAAAATTATCCAGGAAAGAGAAGAACCTAACTGGGCAACAGGAACAACAGCATTTCGGACAACAAGAGGTGCATACTTTTCTTTGTCCTGAATTGCATGGCCTATTTCGTGCGCAACCACACCCAGCGCAGCTATCGATGTGCTGTTGTGGGTAGTATCAGACAGACGCACCACCTTTTTCCTCGGATCAAAGTGATCGGTAAGATTGCCTCTGATTCTCTCTATCTTGACGTCATGTAGACCGGCGTTGTCCAATAGCTGCCTAGCAAGCTGAGTGCCGTTGAATCCAAAGCTCGACTTGATCTTCGAATACTGTGAAAAGCGAGAACTGACGGTGAACTGGGCGTAAGCTGCCAGGATGATTGCAGGAATAAGTATGATGAATGTTGGATCCCAAAACAACTCAACCACCTCCTTACTCAATTATATAACCAGTGTATCGGGTGGTCAACGTAACACAATCTCTACCTGGATTCATAATTGACTCGCAAGCCGCAGCTCTGAAGAGTGACAGTGATCTTGATGCTTCTTAACCTGAGACGTGAATGAAGATCTTCACTCGAACTTCCAGTTCAAGCTTCTTTGGCGAATCGAGAAAACTCAGTAGAATCTCAGTTGCTTCAAGGAGCTGAAAGAAAAGCAGGCTCACGTTCAACTAAGACACTCACCAAGGAAGTACGCAGAGTTATCGATCAGTCTTCAGGCCATGACCGGAGAAGACTGAAACAATCAAATCGTGAGAACTACTAGACGTGACATACTTCTTAAGGCCTGCAATCGTTGCTGCCGCAGTTGGTTCAATAAAGAACCCACGTCCTGCCATTTCGATTCCCGCCTCAACAATCTCGTCTTCAGCAACACCAATAAATGTTCCATTGCTTCTGGTAACGGCCTTTAGTATTTGCGCTCCCCTAACTGGCCTTTCAATTGCGATTCCTTCAGCAATGGTCTTCTCGATCTTCAGGGGCAACGGCAGATCAGACTTCTTATTGAACGCTTGCAAAAGAGGAGAGCAATTCTTCGATTGAACCGCAATGATTTTTGGAACTCTGTTGACTACGCCTTCAGAACGCAATTCGTCAAATCCTATAGCCACTCCGAGGAGAAGTGTCCCATTGCCCACGGGAACGACTACTGCATCTGGACTCTTCCAACCAAGCTGCTCGCATACTTCGAAGGCAAATGTCTTTGTTCCGTGAAGAAAGAATGGATTGTATACATGGCTAGCATAGAACTCCATACTTGCAGTTTCGAGAATCTCCCTCGCCACATCATCTCTAGACCCCTTGACCAACTTCACTCTCGAATTGTAGGCCGCGATCTGGTTCAACTTGCTCTGAGATGTGCTATCGGGGACGAATATCTCACAACGCATACCAGCTCTGGACGCATAAGCAGCGATTGAGCAACCAGCATTACCCGACGAATCTTCGACTACCGATTTCACTGAATGTTCGCGCGCATAGCTTATAAGAACACTTGCTCCCCTATCCTTGAATGAGCCCGTCGGAAACAGTGTGTCATTCTTGATAAAAACGCTTCTTCCTCCAATTACCTCTTCGACTAACGCAGTGCACCCTTCCGACATAGAGACAATAGAGCAATCAAACTCGACTGGTAAAGCTTCACGATAGCGCCACATATTGTGAGAGCGTTTCTCAATCTCATGCACTGGAAACCGAGCTCTAAAATCCAGATCGAATGTCCCTCCGCATGAGCACCTGAATTGCCTCGTATCTGCAGGATACCTCCGGCCGCACTTAGAACAGAGAAAGTGACTCATTTTCCGCCGCTCATAGCAGACGAAAAGAAACATGAACCAACAGCTACGACCAGAGTATTAATCGCCGTCTTCCTCACAACAATACCTCCATCTGTTAACTGCTTCTTTCTCTGCCATCGAAGCTTGTTGAAAATATCGTTGGAAGATCGAAGTCTCTCTTCGCTACTTTGATACCCCAAATCTGAGTATAAGCCTTTCTTCCCATCACAAGTCCTTTGTTCATGTCCGCTTCAAGTTTCTTCATTCCCTCTCTGAAACCTCTTTCGGATAACAATCTCAATGCCGAATAGGCCTTGCTTCTGTATTGGTCATAGTGCTGCTTCTTGAACTCAAAGGTGGTCTTCACTTTTGTAGTATAGATGCCTTCGAATCCAGCCTTCTTCATAGCCGACATTATAGCTGAGTTTCCAGGATATCTTTCCCTGTCTATCTCCAATGTCTCAGGGAAATACTGAGTCAAAGTTCTCTCTCCTATGTCCTGGCATGAATCAGTTACCGTGAGAACACTTCCATCGATTTGCATTACTCTGTAGCTCTCCATGAAGAGGTTTTCAAGATCGGAAATGTAGTGGACAAGATTTATGTTAAAAACAAAATCAAACTGAGAATCCTCGTAAGGAAAAGCTTTATTGGCATCAGCTACTTTCAGATCGACGGTGTGATTCTTCTTTTCGGCCTCGGAAATCATTGATGGACTAATATCGAATCCAAAACCATCCGCATAGAGTAGTTCTGATAGGACGCTCACGTAATCAGCAGTCCCACATCCGGCTTCCAGTATTCTGTCGGCGTAGTGCACTCTGTTGAAAATGTGCTCCACCAACTTCTCGTTGGGATATCTGTGCTGAGAGTATATTGTGGCAAACTCATTGAAGTCAAAGCCCTTTCTCGAATTCATATAACCTCACCTCTTGAATAGTCTAACAAATGAGTTTGACAAAGCAGCGCGAATATCCGCAGTCTGTTTCACTTGTAAACTGCTATGTTAAATTATATCGATAGTGAACCGGCAAGTTTGTGTATATTTGTGTATAAGTGTATAATGTGAACAAAATGACAATTTGCGGAGGCCTTTGATGACTCTAAAGAACGTCCTTAGAATTCTTGGAGCATACGCGTGGAGTTTTGGGGAGACTCTAATCGACAAACCAACTTTAAACAAGTCCATGCTGTCAACCAACATAAAGTTCTATAACACACTTAAATGGATCAATATACTTTCCTCGTTTCTACTTTTCGTACCGGTATTTGGATCTCTTGGCAATTTCCATCTACCTCATATGCTAGGTTACCTCATCATGGCGTTTTTGGGCTACTCTACCTGGATATTCCAGGGTATTACAGGAGTTCCGATTTACGAGGAGACGCGGTTTCTCATATTGATGCACCTCACTCTTCATAGTTTCTTTGGCTTGTGGCGTGAATTCTACAACAAATTCTCCCTTTTCGACGATTTCCTTCACATTTTCGGTGGATTCTGGGGGGCTTTTTTTCTTTTTCCGTTTATTTTCGGCTCGGCGATCGCCTGGTCGAACCTTCCCCAAAAGGCAGTTAGGTGGAAGGTCTGGCTCTCCGGAATATCAATTGTGAATATGATAGGTGTATTTTGGGAAATAGGTGAGTTCATTTCCGACAAGATCTTTGGCGGTTATCCCGGTTACCGTATGGCTCAGGAAAATAGTCTCGACGACACAATGCTTGATCTCATATATAACAATATCGGCGCAACGATCGGAATACTGGTCTTCTGGTGGTACCTAAAAAGGTCGAAGGACATAAACACATTCGTGAAGGATATGGGAAAGAAGCTTGGAGAGTTTTTCAGGGAAGAGAGTACGATTCTAGGTCCCTAAGACAAGCTCAATTTCGATAGCAAGAACACCAAATCTCCGTTCGTCGTTATCTGAAAATATAGATCTGATTCTCTTCGGTAAGCTATCAACACCCTCGCCTGGTCTTTCAACGTCATACGAATCAAACAATTTTTCAAAAGTCGCAAATGATCTTACCCCCAAGACCTGCACTTACAAAGTCTCTCCGCTACTGATTTTTGTAAAGACAATTACATCTCCGGCCGAAATCTTCTTTCTCTTATCATCGTTGAGTCTCACTTCAAAAGTCTTCCTGCTGGTCCTAATGAGTTCAAATGGTTCTTCGAGAAGTTTCATGGGGATCTTCACAGATCGCACTTCCTCTTATGGGTCAACAAACTTCTGAATCCCAGGTAAGTATGTATTATACTATAGTTAATTGCTCATTTGCCGTAATTCTTCTTGTGAGGTGCGCCGGTTTGAGGGATTCATGGGAATACTATAACGAAATTGCAGGTAGATATGATTGTTTGTACGAAGAACCCTACTGGAGGCTTTTCCACGCCACTGTTGAAAGACTTCTGGCCGACCACGTAGAGACCTTGGGAGAGGTACTTGATATCGGTACTGGAACAGGAAGATGGGCATTGTATCTTGCAAAAGAAGGCCATAGAGTAACAGGAGTGGATCTCGCCGAAGAGATGTTGAAGGTCGCGTCCATGAAGGCCGAGATAGCCGAACTCAACGTGAGGTTTCTCAGGTCGAACGCAGATAACCTTCCATTTGAAGGGGAGAGTTTTGACTACGTTCTTGCAATGGGCGATCTTCTTTCTTATGTCAAAGACTCGACGAAAGTACTCAAAGAAGCGTGCAGGGTACTTAAGAAAGATGGGGTACTTATAGCTACCGTTGATAATGCTTGGGCCTTCTTGCAGGATTTCCTCTCAAGGGGAGAGTATTCAATGGCCAAAGCTCTCATTGAAGGTGGAGAGATCCCCATAGGAGATAGTTCACTCAGCAGAAAGGTCTTTGTGACCAGACCTTTCTTTCCGGGCGAAGTAGAATTTCGTCTGAGCGAGAATGGGTTCGATCTAATTGACACAGCATCGGTAGTTGCCTTCTATCCGTATGATGAGAGGGCACTGGCCTCAAGAATAAGCGCGGCGGTAGACTGGGAATACAAATACTGCGGAAACCGCGAGACTTTTGCCCGTTCCGAGCATCTCTTCTTTTGCGGGAGAAAGAGGTGAAGAATGGCAAAGAGACGAAGGACTTCCCCTGCGCTCGCTATCGGTCTTTTCCTGATAATGGCTGCGATAATCGGTTTCATATTCTCGCTAATTGCTATCAACAAAGTTGGACAGATGGAAGCCGAGCTTACTCAAATGCGCAAGCAGTATGATCAGGAGTTGCTGTCAATAGAAGATGATTTCAAGGCAAAGCTCGCAAGTGTTGAAAGACTTCTTGGATCGGGAGGGACACTGGAGCAGTATATAGTTGCAAAGAACTTTCTCTCGAACACAACGGTAGATCTGGAAGCCATAATCACAGAGGCTCAGAAAGCGAGCGATAGACCGTATTTCAGGGTTTTCGTAACGGGCACCAAAGATATCTGGGTTGGAATAAAAAAAGCTTCTACTGACTCTGGGTATTTCTTTCAGAAGAATTTCAAACCCGGCCTTTCTCAAGAGAAGTTCTACTACTTCAAGAATCCAGAGGTAGAGACCAAGTACACAATCATGGTCGGAAAAGACGCCTACCTAAGGACAGGTGCACCGGAATCAGTCTATCTCATTTTTTTCGGATTTGATTCGGGCAAGCTTGTTAGGATGCCCTCAGTCGAGATCACAAATCTTTCAAAGGACCTGAATCTGTATATACCCGGATCATGATCATTCAACTCTCGTTCAAGCCATTCTGAAGGAAGTCTTAGGCGAAGTGAAACAGCAAACGTTTTCCACGAAGAGCCCTTGAAACCACTCCAAACAAATGGAGAAGACCATCCGCAAATGACTAAGACTCAACCGCAGAGTCCTATTCAGTACGCAAAGCTTCCACAGGATCTTTGCTGGCAGCTATCCTTGAGGGTATCAACCCTCCAATAACTGTCAGCAGAATGGTTGCTCCACTGAGCCCCAAAAAATGAATCAGATCGGGGCAAGCCACATTGGCAAGACCCGTTAAACTTTCGATTACCGAATTCATCGCCGGCACCAGCAATGAGCCGATAGCTACTCCAATCACGCCCGAAAATGACCCTATAACGAAATTCTCTGCGTTGAATACAGCACCGATGTCCTTCTTCCTTGCTCCAAGTGCCCTGAGAATGCCTATCTCCTTTGTTCTCTCTGTCACAGAGATGAACGTTATGATTCCGACCATTATTAACGAGACTACCAGTGAAATCGCAGCAAACGAAAGGAGTACTAGTGTCGAGGCGTTCAACACACCGTCCAGCAATCTTGAAATTGTTGATGCGAGATCAATATAGACAGCTCTTTCATTTTCCACTTTGCCTTCGTTCCAGGCATCAAGATGCTGGAGAATCTTTTCCTTGGATTTGAAGTCCTTCGGATAAAGTACCACGGAAACCGGTGTCTCAAATGCTCCGAGCTTCTGAAGAGTATTCCTCTTTGTCACAGGCAATGAAATCCCCCCGACAAGACGGGCCGTGATATCGGGCGGGATAACCGAAAGAACGTTGAAGAGATCTGAAGCGAATTGCTCTCCAGTGAAAACATTGATGTAGAGATCCTTCTGAGTTCGTACTATTTCAGACTGCCGTGCATTCTCAATAAACATCTGAGCCAGTCGATCGGAATAAGTAATTCCTTCATCAAGAACCGAGAACTCAATGTGCTTCTTTGGCCTAATAATTCCTACAATCCTTAAAGTGATTCCATAGTCACCGTAGTACAGTTCAATCAGATCGCTCAAAGACGTCTTGGGAGAAAAACGCATTCCATTCCTCACGTAGAAGTCATCGTTGTAGATTGCCTTAATCTCGAGTCCAAGAATATCTCCAAAATCGATTCTCTCTCTTTCATAGTCAATTCCTATGGCCTGAAGGACCTCCTTAGACAACCTGTTGTTTCGGCCTACTATTAGCAGCAGATCAGTTGGCTCTACTGGAAGTGAGCCGGCTACCAGATCGAAATTGCTTTCCAGATACCCAGGGGTGTCGGGATCCCGGTTCTCCGGATATGCGGTGAAGTTCACCTGTGTTTGATCTACCGTCTTCGCCATATCTCCGAATCTCGCAACCAGATTCATGTTAACGTGCCGCGTGTAAGTGAACCCCGAAAGAAGCTTTGGATCTATGCTCTCAACGTAGTTCAAATACTCTTCGGACAGATCGTTGTTGTGAATCAAGATCTCATCGCTCGGATCATACGGATAGACGAACCGACCGTCATACTCTAGCAATTGGGGCTTCTGGGACTCAATGTCAATAGTTGTCTGACTAATCATTATTGGAAACGTAGATAGAGTCTGAGCTTCAAAACCCGATAGCTGTTTTCCAAAACCGCTTGAAAGCGAAAGAACAAGAAAAATTCCGATAATGCCAATGCTTGAAGCTAGAACCGTGAGTCCCGTTCGCCACTTTTTAGTGAGAATATTGGTTGCGGAAAGCTTGAGAGCAGTCGAGAAACCCATACTCGTCTTCTTAAGTTTGAGTTCTGACTTGGGATCATCTTCCGAGCATGGTCTTGTGTCTGAAACAATTCGACCATCCTGAAGCGCGATGATTCTGTCAGCAAAATCCTCTGCAATCTTTTCGTTATGAGTAACCATGATTACCAACTTGTCACTGGCTACTTCCTTTATTAGCCTAATCGTCCGTTCGCCAGTCAGAGAATCTAGAGATCCAGTAGGTTCGTCGGCCAGGATGATCTCAGGGTCGTTTGCCAGAGCCCTTGCAATAGCCACTCTCTGCATCTGCCCATTCGAGAGCTGACTTGGCTTCTTGTGAACCTGATCGTTCAAGCCTACTCTTTCAAGCAAACCGAGAGCCCTCTTCTTTCGCTCTGAAGACGACACTCCACCGAGAGTCATAGCCAACTCAACATTGTCAAGGATGGAAAGGTGAGGAATCAAGCCAAAACTCTGAAAAATGAACCCAACGCTTTTGTTTCTATATGAATCAAGTTCCCAATCCTTGAACTCCTTGGTTGATCTGCCTTCTACAACCAGATCACCCG
The DNA here is from genome assembly GCF_002432735.1 of Mesotoga sp. UBA5847. Lineage (NCBI taxonomy): Bacteria > Thermotogati > Thermotogota > Thermotogae > Kosmotogales > Kosmotogaceae > Mesotoga > Mesotoga sp. UBA5847. Next base: position 186,391 of record NZ_DJGL01000014.1, read on the forward strand.
AGTCACATCTATCTAAACCTCCAATAATATTCAGTAATGTAGTTTTGCCTGAACCGCTGGGACCGAGTATGGCAACGAACTCACTTTTTGGGAAACAAACTGAGACTTCACTCAGTGCTTCTTGTTTGAGTTCACCGGTTTCGTAGATTTTTGATACTTCCTTCAGCTGAAGCATTGAGAATCACCCTCTCAAAATGGAATCAACAGGCTATAGACCCATTATATTACTCATTAACCCAATCCAAGAAACTCTTTACCAAAGACCTGAAATTCTCGCTACCGGCTCCAGATATCTTCTTTTTTGCGAACCAAACTCCACCTTTGATGCATAAGCGAGAGCCGCTTCTAGGTCGCTTCCATACTGGTTTTTCCCACTGCAAACGAGAAGTCATCACAATCCGATAATGAGGCTGTTCTTTACTACCTCTAGATAGAAAGAGTCGTGTGGCATGAAATCTATCTTTGATGAGAGGCGAAAGATGAGAATACTCGCTTTGCTTATGTACGCAACAGCAGTTGTTTGCACAACTCTCGCTTTTTCGGGAAGTTTTGAGACGGCAAGAACCGAAGAAATCGACGGTGTTATCAGAGTATCTGATGGATTAGTCATGATCGGTCTTTCCAAGAAATACGATGAGCCATATAT
>NZ_DJGL01000104.1:0-11018 GCF_002432735.1 Mesotoga sp. UBA5847
AACGGTCAACGGTGAACCATGTATTAAAGCGTACAGCGAACTTCTGGCGTCCAGCGGTTCTTCTGCCCGACGAAGTCGGCATCGCCTCATGTCGCTGGAGTGGCGGCACTTGTTCTTGCGGCAAAACCTGAGCTTTCAAACGCTGAGGTTAGATCGATTCTTCAGCAAACGGCAGAGAATCTGGGGCTAAAACAGGAGCATCAGGGATACGGACTGGTAATGGCTGATCTCGCGGTTCAAGCGGCCTCTGGAAGTATCCCTACCGATCCGGACCCAGATCCCGAACCCGATACTATAACGGTGTCAAGTATAAGTTATTCATTGAGCAGAAATGCCAAGCATATGTACGTTTCTGTGCAGCTCAATCCAGCTATAGCTAGCGCAAGTGTTTCTATAGCAATCTATCTTAACGAAGGCAGCTCGCCATACTACAGTGGAACAATCACTACAGACACGGCGGGTGTTGCCAAATTTACCGTTGTCAACGCGCCGTCTGGTACCTATTCGACCGTGGTCACAGACGTCACACCAGCTGGGTACACCTGGGATACGAAGTTTCCAGAAAATGCTTATGACAAGTAACGAACGATGGAGTGTTTTGAGGGGTTAGTTTCAGGTACTGCATTTCCGCTTCTATTAATTGCCTTTGATGTAACGAAGAGAAGGTCTGTATGGCAACGATCATTTCCCGGCTTGAAAAGGGCTTCAGGTGAATCTTTGTTGTCCAAAGATCTGTTTGCCAAGTGCTGTTCATTCCCTGGAAAAGGGGTAATATTCGTTGGCTTTTTTGCGGGGTTTGTGTTTGGAAATTCGCTTGTCTTCATGAGTTGCTTGTTTGCATGAGGCAGCTATTGTATATTCCAATCAACCTATCGACATATGTTGCGAACGAGTGTTTTTCCAAGACCGTTTTGTGCGCACGCTTACCTACAACCGAATAATCGGAAATTCTATTGCTCAACTCGGCAAGCTTGTCACGAATCGCTTCTCCGCTTCCCTCCTCAATAAGAAAACCGTTATACTCGTCTTCAATAACTTCAGCCATTCCTCCAACACATGATGCAACTACTATCTTCCCGCAAGCCATGCCTTCAAGAAGGGTCATCGATGTACCCTCACGAACGTTATTATATGTGATAGACGGGACAAGGACTATATCAGTTGCCCTGAAGAACGCGCTGAGCTGGTCGTGAGGTATAGAGTCAAGAATCATAATGTTCTCCTGACCTTCTGCAACAGATTCAATACTTTTGCGTTCAGGACCTCCTCCTGCGAAGATAAAGAAAATGTCACTATTGTGTCTCATCATTGATGCAGCTTTCACCGCATAAACAATCCCTTTTTCTGGAGAGAACCTGGAAGCAACTAGTACCATTGTCCTATCCTCTGGCAAGCCGAGCTCATTTCTTATAGTCTTTTTCTGTTCGTCTGAGACAGGAGAGAAGTTTTCTGTATCTACTGCATTATGTAGTACTGTGGTTCTATCTGAAGGGATTTTGAATTTCTCAACGACATAGTTTTGCCTTTCTTTGTCAACACAAATGATATGACTGGATTTTCTGAAGGCTTCTTCTTCAATCTCAAGAAGACGTCTTATTGCCGTTTCTCTATCGGACTCTTTGCCTACGAAGTTTCTTGCCAAAGACTCATAAGCAAAGTAACCGTGCACACTTAGAACAACCTTGTTGCTGCATTTGACACTCGAGGCAGAAACGACGTCTTGGCAATGAACAACATCTTCGTCTTTCAGATCAAGTTTTCGAAAATAGCTTCTCAGGTCTTCGATCTTCACTCTACTTCTTTCGAACGGATCCCAAAACCTGAGCAAACCGTATTTGAATGCAAGGGTTAATCCTTTAAGCATAGTTATTTGGTAGTGCGAAGAATCAGGGTAGAAGGTTCTTACATCGATATTGCTACGTAAAAGAAACTTTTCCAATAAGGATTGGTACACATGTTTTCCACCATGATGCACAATTGAGGAGTTGTCTGAAGAGACTAACGCAACCTTCATCCCATACACCCCCAGTAAACTTTCGCTTCTTCTTCAATCATATCTTCCCAAGAAGGAATCTTAGATCTTCTTGTAGAACTAGCTAAGTGCAAACCTTTTTCAAGTGAGCTGTTAATAGCTTCAGAGAGACTCTTCTCAATGTCTTCACCAACAATGCCGCCTATTCCATCCGAATCTATCGCCTCGGCTACGCCACCGGCCTCGGTACCGATAACCCATGCTCCACACGCTCTTGCTTCCAGAATAACCGTTCCAAAACCTTCCCGCCTGCTAGGCACAACAAGGACATCGATTGAATTCATAGCCATTGGCATGAGACCATATTCTAATCTTCCGGCGAAGTGCGAAATGTCCCCGGGCATTTTCTCTCGTAGCGTTTTCAATAAAGGACCGTCTCCTACAATGAAGAAAAATACGTCCGATCTGAGCTTCAATAGCTCACGCGCGATTGCTGGAAGTCTATCTGCGCCTTTCACTTCAATTAGGTTACCAACAAAACCCACGATCTTCTTATCAAGTGGCAGGCTCAACTTCCTTCTTGCCTCTTCTTTGTCCATAGGTTTGAATACGTTGGTATCTACTCCATTTGGAATGACAATCCCATTGGACTTGTCATAACCTAGTTTCTCACATGCATCTTTCATCAGAGCATTGCTTACGAAGATTGCGCGTGAAGCGTTGCGAAGAATCTCTCTTACCAGAGTATGGAAGTCATACGACAAAGAATGAATCTCCCCTCCGTGCGCCGTTACTATGTAGGGAATCGAATACTTCTGAGAGAGTCGCATGGCCGCATATCCTTCCGGAAACACTCTATGAGCGTGAATCAAACGGTATTCTTCGATATTCTTGTTCTTCTCAATGGCAGATGCCATACCCTGAGCGTATTTCACCCAAGAACCAGGTTCCTGTTTAATTAGCCCAATACGATCTCTTAAGCCAAGAGAGACATTTAACACGGGATAATGCTTCTGATTCACCTGCACCGACTCTACCGGTTCAGACGGAGAGTAACCCTTAAGCTTCTTCAAAACCCTAATCGGCAGGCTGTCAAATGTGGAGACTGGGGCGAAGTCAAAAGGCACGCCCAAGTTTTCCAGAGCCTTAAGTCTCTCGACTATGAAGACGCCACTTGATGAACTCTTCGGCTTAGGAAACATTTCTGAAAAGATCAGTACGCTTGGTTTCTCTCTACTCATATACTCACCATTGATCCGATCGGCTTTATAACTTATACGACTGATTCACGTTGCCTATCTAGCTTTCAGACAGAACAACCCTTTTTGAGCTTCTTTTCGGACACTACTGAACGAACTAGATTGCTTTTCCATTCAGCTTCGGGAAGGAGGTAGTTTCTCTCGAAGAAGTTCTTCATAGCCAATTCCTGCGGCCAATAGGTCTCCTTTGTGAATTGGAGGGTTCCATCCTCAAGAAGGAAATAAGAGCCGGGGATGTCGTCCACTTTCATCTGAATGGGGGTAACGACTCCAATAAACGGGGAGATTTCAATAATCCAGTATTTCCCTTCTCTATCCCTCATCATGTCGACTCCTAACATTGGTTTACCGATGAGGTCATACGTCTTCAAAGCAATCTCTACTGCTTCCAGAGGAAGGTCCTCCTTTATGATGGCTCCGCTCCCCGAGGCTCTGAAGTCGTTTCTTCTGGGTTTCCGGAAGTAGCCTGTGATTACGTCTTCAGCAACATTTACCCTTATGTCAAGACCATCTCCATCTACGAATTCCTGCAGGTAAAGATAGTTTTTTTGACGAAAGTATGCATTGCTTGCCTTTATGCCATAGAATGAGAAAATCCTTCTAGAATAAGCCGATAGCTCACGTGGGTTTCTGATCAAGGTTACTTCTCTTGAACTTGCCCCGTGAAATCGCTTCGATACCAACGGATAAGTCAGGTTTTCTTTCATTGCCTCAATTTCATCGAAATCGTTTGAAATAAACGTATCGGCTAGTGGTAGTCCCTTTATCTTCAATAAGTAAGTTAAGAAGACCTTGTCATCGCACAAGAGAACCGTCTCATAATCTGGGAAGCATTTCTTACCAAGTTTCTTCTCGAGAATGTAGATCTTTCTCTTTATCTCTTCCAGCTCCGCCGGACCGCTGTTGGGCGACCATACTACTAGGTCGAACTTCTCTACCACTTCCAGCCAGTCTGAGCGATGGTATTCGAATATCTCAAAATCGAAACCGTTGTTCTTCAAAAACCTCCTGAATTTTGTCCAGTGTGGGTTTTCGTTTATGTCACGCGTTAATCCAACAAATGGTTTTTTCTTGTCTCGAGGCCAATCAATGATAACGTCGCAAGGTTTGTAGAGCTCCACATCATCTTCTCTTGGATTCCTAATATCGGGATTTCCCAGTATCCTTATTGACATGTATCTCTTTAGCCTAGTGAGCAACTCACACCTCTTCATGATCTATCATATTTGCTGTTAAGTCATTTCAGACTCTCTCGTTCTCAACTATTCAGAATAGCAGGGATGAAATCTACAAAATCATCCTCTTTCGAATTATCCCACACAAACTTATCATGATTTGCTCTGAGATTGTCCAAATAGCAATCATAGGACTCTAAAGCATTCTGAATCAAAGATGGCCCTTTCGGTTCTTCAAGAAGATTAAGAACAATGCCGGTTTGCGTTTCTTCAACGATCTTTTTCATTGATACGAATCTTTTGCCAATAATGACGGGAGTTCCTGCTGTCAGAGAGTCGTAGAACTTGTTTGGCAATGAGTATATGTCATTTGCGTACTGCGGATCTGTTCTGCTTTGAAAGGCGAGCAGAGTGAATCTAGCCTTTGATAGTCTGTCCATCATGAAATCGTATTCCAGGAAAGGAATCTGCTCATCGGCAATGTTGCAGGTTGTGCCAAATGAGATCAGTTTGTAATTCCTCTTGATCTCGTTCAGCAAACTGCTATCTATCGAGATCTTTCTATGGGTGCCTCCAACAACAGCGATTTCTGCGTTCTTGACACAGGTTTTTAGCGAGACTCTAGTTGCTGCATAGTTCGGGAGGCATAACTTAGGTTTGTCAATCATGGTCTTCTCAAGCATCATTCTCAAAGCCTCTTCTGAAACGCCAATCACGCCATCCACTAAAGAAAATTACGTTTTGAGCACTTTCCAAAGAACTGGATTTAGAAAAGAGAGTCTCTCCGGGAAAAATTGCTCCGGCATAATTTCATGAAGATCGAATACGATCTTTTTCTTCCGCTTCTTAGCCTCAGCGAATACCTTTACTTGCAAGAAAGCGAGAGAGAAGTGAAAAACAACCAGATCATAATCCAGTCCTGAGACTAGACACAGCACTTGTCGATCAAAGTTCAGCCTCTTTGCATATCTCCCAAATCCTCTCATTTGGTCTCTCGACAAAGAATGAAGAATAACTCTATTTTCTGGTTTCTCAGATTGTTCATCTGCGGCGGTCTTCCAAAACTGATTATGAACACGACCTGGTTTCTTGAGAGCACTAACGCTTCTCGAAACTCTTCTGTCGTCTTTCTGATGACCAAAGCCAGTTACCAGAGTTTTCATTTCTAGCTTGGTTTCCCAGTTATGTTGATTACGTTTCTCACTTTTCCTCCCGACTTCTCAATTTCCGCGACCTCACTTACTCTAAGCACAATGTTATTCCCTAAGAGGCGCTTCAGCAACTTATCAAAAGCCTTCTTCTGATCGTTGTCAGAACTGGTACATCTAAACTCGAATTCCAGTCTGTTGAGCTGAACAAGTTGGTAGTTCTGAAACGGTTTCAAAAACGGTTTCAAATGCATACGAATTGTTACCGGCAACACAGGATTACCTTCTGAATCATATACAACGTCATCAATCCTCCCGATCACCTTCCTGATTAGAAGCGGTAGGGTTCTGCCACAGCTACAACTAGTTTTTTCGCAAGGCACAACTAGATCTTCGATTTTGTATCTGATAAACGGCATTGCATTGTTCCAAAGAGAAGTGCCGATTACAGAATAGAAACCTTCTTCACCACTACTCTCCAACTCTGTGATACCATACTCAAGAGCCTCATGTAAGCCATTGTGCTTTTCACATTCAAACGCTGCAACCACACATTCGCTGACACCATAGGACTCAAAAACTTTGCACCCGAAAGCATTTTCGATCTTATCCCTACCTGTATCACTAAGGGTCTCACCTGTGGTGAAGACAGCTTTTGCCTTTAGTTGCTCTCTTCTTCTCAACATCTCATCTGCCAGTATTTCGATTCCCGTTGGGTGCCCTTGGATGAAGACCGGCTCGAATTCCGTCAACTTTTCAATATAGGATGAAATTGTATTGAAATTCAGGTGATGAATGGACAATAAGAGCTGGTGCTCACTCTTATTGTATATCCAGTAAGGAGGTCTCTCACCAATTACCCTAGCTCCCAGAGTCACCCTCTTTTCACCCAGATGAACTCCAGCCCAACTATAGAATCGCCAGAGCGCAGCGAAATTCAACCTGTAAAGGCTTAGAGGCAGAAAGAATTCCAGTTTTGTTCCAGTCGTTCCACTCGAGAAGTCCTTGATCGTTTTTATACTTCTGATGTTTTCGCTAATGAATGATCGAGGATCACTTTTTATCATTTCTTTGGTCATGATAGGAATCTCTTTCAGAATTTCTAGAGAAGTAACATCTGAGGGTCGAAGATCGATATCTCGAAACAGCTTCCTGAAGTGCGGAACATTTTCGTAGGAGTTTGTTATGACTTCTCGCAACCTTTCTAATTGGAAGATCATTAACCTTTCCCGGCTCCAATCCTGGCTGTACTCGAGAAACTCGAGGAGCTTTCCAAATTCCCCGCCAAACCTTTTTCTGTGCAATCTTCTTGCATAGATATTGGCCAACATCTCTCTTAATCCTGCGGGTAGTCTTGAGTAGACGTCTACAATACTCATTATTCTTTGCCTCTCAAATGCTTGAATGCTTTTCTGACTAATCTTTTCAGCACATCTAATAAGAACGTAAAGGTTGTTCTGAGCCCTTCACTTCTAATCATCCATATAACTCTCGAAATTTGATAATTCAGTACATACAGCTGGCTTATCACTTTAATCCTCAAATCTCCAGGGTTCTTTGAAATAAAAGTGCTATAGTTTTCGATCTTATGATTCAGCTTTCTGATCTCTTTTTTGTCTTCAACTAGGTTCACTGTCAAGTCGCTTGACTTCTTTGTGAATATTATTTCTGAGAATGATAATTCGTTCTTGGAAATCTCAAATATAGGAACGATTGAGGTCTTTCTTCCTGATACCGGAACGTCAAATATAAAATCGCCAAGACCATAAAAGATCATTCCATTTTCTGCAAAACGCTCAAAACCACTCGCGAAATGACTATGACTAATCATTACTAGATCCGCTCCCTTGATCAAAAGCTGTCTCGCAGATTCAACTAGCTTCCTCGGTGGAAATGGAGTGAACTCTTTGCCCGCATGCAGAAGTACAACGTTCGCGATTATATCTTCACGCTTTTCAAGTTCGTCAAGGAGCATAGAATTCAGAAGATCAGAAAGCTTGAGAATTGAGAATGATGTTTCTGCAAGTTCCGGATACAGAGAATCTTCTATGCAACCGACTAATGAAATATTTCCTGCAGTGGAAGTAATTACTGTTGGATAGAAAGAGTCTTTCGAGCGTGAGTAAACCCCTGTAAATCCAACATTCAATGCATTCAATGTATCAATTGTTTCCACCAAACCTGTTTCACCACAATCGAAAATGTGATTGTTTGCAAGAGACAAATAATCAAAATGTTTAAGCAGTTCAGCGTGTTCAAAAGGCAAGAAGAAGTCGCCAACCTTTTCATTGCCACTGCTAATAGGTGATTCCAAATTCGCAATCACATAATCAACGTTTGAAAAACTTCTCAAGATATCATTTGACAACACGGAATCAATTGCTCTGCTTTTTTGAGCCTTCAGGAATCCCCGAGCAAGCATAACATCTCCACAAAAGCCGATTCTTTGGTTGGAATTCAAAACTAAAGCTCCCAGAAGGAAATCAATGTCACGCCGTTTTCTCTGGCGGCTTTCTTGACTTCAGCAGATTTCATGATAGTGACTTCTTCTAATCTTTCATCAACATATACTGCGTACTTCCTTAGTGTATCGTCAGGATAACCCGGATGACAATAGATCTCGTTCGTTCCTTCGGGCAGTCTTTTCATTATTGCGACCCATGTTTCGAGATTGCTCTTCTTGCTTCTATCAAGATACGCAGGTGTAATCAACCGATCAGCGGCTTTGAATCCGCTTTTCTCTGCCATTTTAGTGTTCCTTCTCGCGTAAATATGCGTCGCAATCTGCTTCGGATGAGATATATAGTACTTCACTAAATCCCACGTGCGATTCTTGCTTTCCGACGAAAACAGATAGCGTCTGTGCGTTCGAATTGCTTCAATCCCAAACTCCTCTGCAACAGTCATCCCACATCGGAAGAAAAGTGGATAAAGATGCTTGTTCTGGTGTCCATCCCAATGAGAGATTCTCACCCCCTGGCTTTTGAGAAGCCTCGCTTGTGCTCTAAGCTCCTTAAGCATTTCCTCTTCAACTATCTTTCCTTTTATTATAAGTGAAGAAAAGTGGGCACCATGGAACTCGCCCTTTTCGTTAATTAGAGAGGGAATCTCTTTGGGTTTGCAAACTGGGGAACCGACGGAGAGATTGAAATGGATTCCAATGCTTATGGGCTTGAACTCACTTGCAAGTTTACCAACCTCTTCAATGGCTTGAAAATTGACAACGCAACTAGTGCTCGTTACGATTCCGTCCGCAACGCTTTCAAAAATCCCTTTGTTTATTCCAAATGTAAAACCAAATCCATCGGCATTTACAATCAACCGTTTCATCTAATTACCTCCGAGAATCTTGCTATATGAGTAAAGCAACTTTGGTTCTTCACTCTTCTCCCAGTTTAGTCGCTCAAAAATAGTTTGTCGAGCTTCTGCCGAAATCCTGCCCATTCGAGCAGGGTCATCGAGCAAGCTATTTATTGCGACTGCGTAGTCTATGGCTTTATCACTTTTGACTAGGATTGAATCCTTCTGGTCGCATAGAAGCGATGACAGTTCGGGAAGAGATGTACTTATTACCGGCAAGCCATATGCCATATATTCAAAAACCTTCATAGGAATTGCAACTTGGAATCTCTTTTCTAGAGGATGATAATTGAAACCTACTGAAGATGACCTCACCAGTTCCAATGCCTTCAAATGTTCCACTTTCTCCATCAATACAAGGTGTCTTTGAATTGATCTGTACGTACTACTCGACTTAACCCATTCAATTGTCTCGGCAGACAAACCGACAAAAACCCACGTAAAACCATTTCTCAGTTGAGAAAGTTGATAAACGACATCCAGTATAAACTTCATTCTCAGTTTTGAAACAGTACCCAGGTGAATGACATCATATTTCTTGCCGACATTGCTTTCAGATCTATGTTCTTCCAGACTATCGAGACGGAAGAGATTCATGATTACGGTCTTCCTCTTGGCCTTTCCATACTCCTCTGAGAGAGACTGAGTTGGGAAAACTAGCATATCGAAAGCCTTCGAAGGAATAGTCTCAAGAACTAACCTCAGGATCGCTGAGAACAACCCTCCAGGCCTTCTTCCCATTCTCGCTGGAATCACCTCCACATAATGCTCATGGACATCATAGACCACTTTCTTACGCAGTAACTTCATGAATAGCGCAGCGAAAATGAAGTCCGGATCATGGAAATGATATATCGCTGCTTTCTCTCTTAAAGCCTTCTGCAAGGCTCTCCACGGCATTACGATTCGTGAAATAAGTCCTCTCCTCGATCTCTTTATTGAAAGGACTCTCACTCCACTTCTCTCAAAATTGCTTTCGCCTGGTGCAATCAGCACCACATCATAGCCATTTGCACTCAAACTCTGACACTCGTTGTAGAAAATCCTTGCGTCTAGAGCAGGGTGAGCTGTAGTTATGTGACAGATCTTCATGAATCCGCTGCCCTCTCAGAAAAGATAATCGCACACAGCGACCCAATTCCATACGAAAAATGAAGTATAGGAAAGGCTAAAATCATTAGAAGTGTAATACTCAAGCTTTCTCCCCTACTAAAAGACTCATACAGAATCAGTAACAAGTAGACACCCAGAGTTATCCAGAGAAGCATGCACACAATACTGAAAAACACGCAGAAAACGATACCAATCAACAGTGTCAATACGAAAATTAAAGGTGCTAAGTGCCTTAATGAGAACGGAATGTTTGCATATCTAGAACCCGCAATCACCCAGAAGCCATTGCCAAAGTTGTTATTCCAGAGCTCTTTGAAAGTCGATCTAGAATAGTAGGTAAGCTCAATGTCAGCGAAGAGGATTATTTTTCCCCCCGCTCGTTTCAACCTCAAGTTGAATTCTATGTCTTGATTCCTAACAAGCTGCTCATTGAAATAGCCGATTCTGTCGAAAACCTCTCGTTTGTAGCAACCGAAAGGAACAGTATCTACTTCTGTGGGTTTGCAAACGCCCGTCCTGAATTTGGCTCCTCCCACCCCAAGCGGACTGGAAAGAACCTTCGAAATTGCTATCCCAACGGACGATTTGACTCTGGGTACTGTTTTCACTACTCCTCCCACATTGTCTGCACCGCTTTCTATGGCATGCTGGACGCATTTAGAGATGTAGTCAGATGGCATTTCGCTGTGTGCGCCGCTGAAGAATATGTATTCCCCTGTTGAAGCTTTCACTCCTAAGTTCATCGCAACGGGAGTTATCTTCTTTTCGTTGTCAATTAACAATACTCTGTTGTCTCGTATTGAGATTTCGTTCACGATATCTCTTGTTCCATCTTCACTCATTCCATCAACTACGATTATCTCTATGAGTTCTCCGGGGTAGTCGCAATCTAGAAATGACTTAACGCATCTCTCGATGAACTTTTCTTCGTTTCTGGCAGGTATAATAATCGAAACTTTCGGCAATTTCAAACTGTTCACCACATTTCTGC
>NZ_DJGL01000104.1:11038-17533 GCF_002432735.1 Mesotoga sp. UBA5847
TATATTCCAAGAATGATCTCCACGGATTTCTTGCCTTCTTCTCCATTGACAAAGGGTTCGCGATCTTCGATGATTGCCCTGGCGAAGTCCTCAAAGGCTGTTATGTGGCCTGAACCGTATACTGTATCGGGATCAGGCAATTGCATTAACGGATGGGAGTCTTCGCCGTCAAATCTCCATGTCTGAATCTTGTTGACCGCCAGACCTCCCAAGACAACAGTCCCCTTTTCACCGAAGACAGAGAGAGTCTCTTCCAGATTCTTCGGATATACGTTTGCCGTTCCTTCGATTATACCAATCGATCCGTTCTTGAATCTAACAATTGCGGCCCCGAAATCCTCAGTCTCTATATATGGATGATTGTAGTTCTCTGTCATTGCAAATATCTCTTGGACATCTCCTCCTAGCATCCACTGGAGAAGGTCTATGTTGTGCGCGCACTGGTTCATGATCGTTCCGCCATCCATCGCCCATGTTCCTCTCCAGCTGGCTTGTTTGTAGTACTCTTCGTTTCTGTTCCAGAGAATTCGTGCAGTTGCGGTGAAGACTCTTCCAAATTTACCGGAATCGATCGCTTTTCTCAGCTCCTGAACGGGAGGGTTGAACCTGTTCTGAACACAGACGGCGAGTTTCAACTTCTTCTTTCGAGATAGGGCTATCATCTGGTCCATGTGTTCGGAAGAAAGAGCCATTGGCTTTTCAACGAGAACATGCTTCCCCACCGAAAGAAAATCTATAGTGTTCTTGTAATGATTCCCACTTTCGGTAGCGATCGTGACGAAGTCGATATCTGTCGAGAGTAAGTCTTTGTAGTCGGAGATTACGCGCGGACGTTGGAGATCACACTCGGATGCTGGAGAGGAAGAGAATCTGTCTTGGCAATTCTGGCTCTCGTTTTTCTCACTTGTTCTCTCTTTCTCTCCGCGAACAAGCGATATCTCTCGTCTCTTCATATATTCTTCTGCAGCTCTCTCGGCTTTCTCCGGCACGAGATCGCAGACCGCAACAAGATCTATCAAGTCACTGTTTGCTGCAAAGGCCTCTATGTGTTTCTTTGTTCCAATTCTTCCGCAACCAATTAGGGCGGCGGTTAGTTTTTTCATGTGGTCACTCCTATCGTTTTTTGGTTATCGAGAAAGAGCACCGTCGAGAAGGCGAGACGACACTTCGTGTCGAGAAAAGACCAGTGAGAAAGGATCATCTCTTCAAGCATCATTTTTCCTTTAAGCCTGATTTCGAAACACTCTTCCTTCTAATTGACGAGATTAGATTCATCAGCATCCTTCTCAGTCTTTCATAACTCTCTGTCAGACTTGAGTAATCAGCCTCGTTGAGATATCCAAGTCTCTTTGAAATATCGAATTGAGTTCTTAGTTCCATTAGTGATCCTCTCGCGTTGTATAGAAAATGCAAATATTCTTTCGAGTGGCCTCTACCATTGCCTTCAGCGATGTTCGATGGTATTGACACGGCAGCTCTTCTCATCTGCGAAACAAGACAGTATCTCTCTTCTTCTGGAAAGCTCCTTGTTAACTTGTAGACGCTCTCAACAAAGCTCATAGACACTTCGTAAATCTCCATTTCGAAAAAAGCCATTCTTACCTTCTTCTCTCCTTTCTCTCTTACTCTCGGCGATGCTCCTCGCCTTCTCGAAAGTATTGCTTCACCAACAACATACAACGCCCAACGGTTCCTAAAGTACTTCTACATTTCCAGATTCAATACCCATTTTGCTGAGGACGTTTTTGGCGTCGAAGATGTATTTCGCGTTCTTGACTATCATCGGATAGTTTATGAGTTTTTTGTGAGCCGTTGTTATTATCACCACATCGGATCCTATGATCAATTCTTCGGTGAGGTTGACAGTCTTCACGGTCTTTCCCTCCCAAATGAATTCGGGGACATAAGGATCTACAACAGAGACGTGAGCATGGTTTTTCTCGAGGTGTTCAAGAACCTTCAATGCCGGAGACTCTCTCATGTCTTCGATGTCTTCTTTGTATGCGATTCCGAGCATGACGACCTTCGCTCCATTCATACATTTGCCTCGTTCGTTCAATGCCTTCATGATTCTGGTTACTACATATTCGGGCATCGAATCGTTTATCTCTCCGGAGAGCTCTATAAGGCGAGTATGGTAGTCATACTTACGGGCAATATATGTGAGATAGAAGGGGTCGATGGGGATGCAGTGGCCGCCGACTCCAGGACCAGGGAAGAAGGGCATGAATCCGAAGGGTTTTGTGGAAGCGGCATTTATTACATCCCAGATATTGATTCCCATCTTGTCTGCAACTACTGCCATTTCGTTAATCAGGGCAATGTTGACGATCCTGAATGTGTTCTCGAGTATCTTCGTCATTTCCGCTTCTTTCGGAGATGAGACAACAAAGACTTCTGCGTCCAAGACAGATTCGTACAAAAGCATAGCCACTTCGGTCGATTCTGGGCCTACTCCGCCTACGACTTTCGGGGTGTTCTTCGTCTTGAATCTGAGGTTTCCCGGGTCGACTCTTTCGGGGCTGAAGGCCAAGAAGAAGTCTTTTCCACAGACAAGGCCGGTTTCTTCCAGTATTGGTTTCATGACATCTTCTGTCGTTCCCGGATATGTCGTTGATTCGAGTACTACGAGCATGTCTTTGTGGAGTCTCTTTGCAACATTTTCTGTTGAGTTGATCACGTACGTAAGATCCGGCTGCTTGAAGACATCAAGGGGAGTGGGAACACAAATAGCTATCACGTCGCAGCCTGAGAGTTCATCGAAATCAGAGGTCGCCCGAAGATGACCGTCTGAAACGATCTTCTCCAGATCCGCGTTCACCACATCTCCTATGTAGTTATGGCCTTCATTTACCATCTGGACTTTGCTTTCCTGGATATCGAAACCAATAACCTTGTATCCGGCCTTGGCCTTCTCAACCGCCAGGGGCAGACCAACGTAGCCTAACCCAATGACTCCTATTATTGCCGACTTGTCTTGAATTCTCTCTTTGAGCATGGAAACCTCCGTCGTATTCGTTGTCGGTTGTTGGTTGTGGGTTGTTCGAGATCAAATCTCTTCGAATAACCTACAACGCACAACGTACAACGTCATTTTTCATAGTATTCCTGTTCTTCAATCAATTGCTCTTGTGGCACTTCTCGAATGTACTTTGCAGGGATTCCAGCGTAGATCTTTCTTGGAGCCAGGTCCCTTGTCACAACGCTCCCTGCTGCGACTAGCGCATCCTCACCAATAGTGATTCCGGGGAGAATCGTTGCATTCGCTCCAATTCTTGCCCCTCTTTTCAATGTCGGGCCTTTGAAGTGCTTTTTTCTTTCTTCTGTTCTTCCTAGAAAGTTGTCGTTTGTGAATGTAACCTCAGGGGCGATAAAGCAGTAGTCTTCTATAGTTGAAAAGGCGGTTATGTATGCTCCGGTTTCAATCTTCACTCTCTTTCCAACTGTGGTCCCATTTTCAACAGTGGCTCCCTTTCCCACTATTGTCTTTTCTCCGATTTTCGTCTTCTCTCGAATAGTTGCGAGATCACCGACAAAGCACTTTTCTCCAAGTGATGCTCCCTTGTAGATGACACAAGAGGCACCGATTGTAGTTCCATTGCCGACTGCCAACGGCTGGAGCTCTTCAATGCTCGTGGTGGCGCTTGTGCTGGCTGCAAATGGTTCCTTCCCAAGCACAGTGTTGTCGCCTATGGTTACGTAGTCTCCAATGAGTACTCCTTTGTGAATTACCACGTTGTGACCTATTACACAATTCTCGCCAATCACTGCGCCGTCTTCGATTACTACGTTGATTCCTTTATGGATGTCAAGCATGGGAATACCTCCAGGCGAGGCTGTACGTTGTGGGTTGTTGATTGTAGATGAGAAGAGACGACAAGGAGATTGCCGAGAAGCTCGCAAAGCGAGCGAGACATATCTGCGATATGAGAGATTTGAAAGAACCAAAGAGACTATGTAGAATTCCGCTTGCACCTTCTAGAAATGAATGCAAGAGCAAGAATCTGCAAACAATGGCAAGTGCAGACGTTCCAAGTTTCTTCTCCCAAATACCCAGTGCCTTCTTGTTCCCCAACAAGCCACAACACCTCGGTCATGTTTTCAGAGTATTTTTGTTGTCAGTCTTCTTTTCTGAAGATCATTTCTCATGCGCGAAGCGCACTCTCGTCAATGGTCTTTCTCTCTTATCTCCCGTTCGTGACAAATTCACCGATTTTGTCGACCACGTATTTGATTTCTTCATCTCTCATTTCAGGGAATATCGGCAGGGCAAGTGTCTCTTCACAGGCTTTCTCGGTCACGGGAAATTCCCCCCTCTTATAACCGAGGTACTCAAAGCACTTCTGCTGGTGAAGGCCCATGGGATAGTAGATCGATGTGCCGATACCGTTACTGGCAAGATGATCCCTCAGTCTGTCTCTCTCTTCTCTGCTGAAGCCTTCAAATCTCACCACGTACTGATGGAAGACGTGAGAGAAGCGATAATCGTTAGCCGTCGCCGGTTCACCGTCCGCCGAATAAGGAACAGAGGGGCAGTGAATTACGACATCGTTGTGGGTTGTGGGTTGTGCGTTGTTCGAAAGAGACTTATCTTTACCCACAACCGACAACCTACAACATACAACGTTCAAGTCGTTCTTTATCATCTCGGCTTGATACTTCTCGGCTATTTCAATTCTTCTTTTCTCGTAT
This sequence comes from Mesotoga sp. UBA5847, assembly GCF_002432735.1. Classification (NCBI taxonomy): domain Bacteria; kingdom Thermotogati; phylum Thermotogota; class Thermotogae; order Kosmotogales; family Kosmotogaceae; genus Mesotoga; species Mesotoga sp. UBA5847. Next base: position 15,731 of record NZ_DJGL01000104.1, read on the forward strand.
TCTTCCAAGTGTTTAAGTTTTATATTCAGAACTATGGCCTGGAGTTCGTCAAGTCTCGAGTTTATGCCTATCATTTCATGAACGTATTTCACGGGTGAGCCGTGGACTCTGTAGCTTCTGCAGAATGCTGCGAGTTCGTCGTCATCTGTTGTTATCATTCCGCCGTCGCCATAGGCACCCAGGTTCTTCGTCGGGAAGAAAGAGAAAGTCGATATATCTCCGATCGAGCCTGTCATAATAGTCGATCCGTCTGGATGGTTCCATCTCGAGCCAATTGACTGTGCGCAGTCTTCGATTATCTTAACTCCGTATATCTCTCCTATGTTCTGGAGTCTCTCAAGATTCATAGACTGGCCAAAGAGATGAACCGGGATTATCGCTTTGATCTTTTCTCTTTCGGGATCGGTTTGGAGCAGTTCTTCGACCTTGTCAAGGTCGATGTTGTAAGTTACTGGGTCGATATCCGCGAAAAGGGGGGTAGCGCCGTTTCTGGTAATACAGCTGACTGTAGCGAAGAAGGTATAGGGAGTTGTAATTACATAGTCTCCGGGGCCTATTCCGAGAGCAGCCACGGCAATTAGGAGAGCATCTGATCCATTTGCGACTCCAATCGCATGCTTTGCTCCAATTAGATCGGCTACGTTTTGTTCCAGCTCTCTTACAGCTTCACCCAGAATCACCCTTCCGCCTAGAAGAGCCTCGTCGATCTCCTTGAGAACCACTTCTCTTAACTCGTTGTATTGCCTTGTCAAATCGAATAGTGGTATATGCATAGAACCTCCATCTTTCTGTCGAGAGGACGCCTGTACTTGGAGAAGACGGATCCGAGATTTCAAACGGACGAGGAGATTAGAATCACATTCTCCTTATTGGAGATTTGTGCCGATAATTTGCCTCAGGAACGTTACTCTCGTCATCTCGCCCTCTCGAAAATGGTTTTTCTCGTTACACAAGCTCTTCTAGTTCAACTTTGCCCAATTTGGATATTGTGAATACCATTACGTTTTTCATTCCCTTTTCTTTTGCATTCTTGACTATGTTGTTTGCATGTCTGAATGACGCGACGATCACCGCGGTTTCCTCATCGCTTTTCACTTCTTCGGGTGAAGACACATGAAGATCGTGGAATGTTCCATTTTGCTTCGATTGCGAATCGTCTATGAAACCGATGATCTTGACTCCTTCGGTTCTGAGGACATCTGCAAGAATGCCTCCGATAATCCCGGCGCCGTAAAGATAGAAGCTCTCGTGTTCACTCTCTTTGATCGTATCGAGAACCTCTCCAAATATCTCTCTCGATTCCGTGTAGAGCTTTGCCGCCTCTTTTAGATAAAGAATAGTCAGATACTGCAGCCTGAATTTACCCGCTTCAGTCAGTACGTATCGCATATTCCTTCGGTTTTCGCCCTCTTTCTGAATTAGGTGGGAATCTTCGAAGTCTCTTATATACTTGTTGACCATACTGGGAACGATACCGGCAATTCGGGCGAGCCTCTCCTGAGAGACGGAAGAACTCTCAGTCAGGGCCTTCAGAATACTCATCTCTCTGAAATTCGGAGACGGATTGAAAAATGAAAACTCGGAAAGATCCATAGTCGCTCCTTTATTATTCATTCACTGACAGAATTATAGCAACTCGATTGTTCATAAGTCAAGTGGTAGGTACGGAGAACAAGAGAGAACTCGCTTCGCTCGTGAGAGGATGAGAACGGGCAATTGCGAGATAACGAGAAGCATTAAAAGGGAGCCGCGGATTTCGGGTGTGGGGTCTCGGTTTGGCAAGAGCGAGAAGACGCTTTGAGT
>NZ_DJGL01000106.1:0-76738 GCF_002432735.1 Mesotoga sp. UBA5847
GATTGACTACACAAAAAAAGATGAGCTTCGCAAGGTTCACGAAGCCCTAGATTTATATATACTCAAGAGTAATATAGCACATTCTCAGGAATTACTCGTTGATATACAGATAATGAAGTCTAAATCTAACTCAAAGGGAGGTGTTCTTAATCTCCTTCAATTCGATTTTGAATAGATTCTATTTTGATGCATTGCGACGGGTCAATCAAATACTTTCTCTTGATGTCCTCCACAAAGATACTTAACTGCGGAAACCACATTCATTCACCCAGTATAGAGACTCGCTCTTAGAGATCCTTGGCACTTTCACCGTTTGGGAGCCCATTCCCTTAACAGTCTCTATAATGAACCGTAAAGCTTCACTAGATCATGGAGATGCCTTCGTTCTTCCTCAATTATCTCTTTGAGCTCCTTACTGTTGGGTATAAAGGAAGCGAGATCTGAATAGAATATAATGCTGTCCTTTTCCACTTCCATTGCACCACTGATAGCTTTGCTCATATTCTGAGGGACCTCTGACGATTCAATTCGAGGGAAAATGGATATCTCTGCATAAGACTTCAAATAACCCACATTGTCGTCCCAATCCTGGGCTGTTGGTTCGTTTTCCACATTCTTCAGAATATCTCTGAATATTTCTGCGTGCTCCCTTTCCTGCACCGAAAGTCTTGAGAAAAGATCTCTTACTTCCCCAGAAGTTCTCTCACTAAGCTTCTGATAGTATGAATAACCTGCACTTTCGATCTTGAGGGCTATACCCAGCATATCACTTACTGTAAGCATCTAATACCTCCTCATTCAGCTAACCAGCAACTATCTCGTAGTCTTCCAACAAAAAAGGAAGAGATCAACGACCTCCCCCCGACTTATGAGATTACAGAACCCTCATTACTTTTCTTCGTCTTTCTCCGAAATAATCTTAATGGTGATCCCCGTTCGCATCTCTTCGCCAATCTGAATCTCCACAAATCCAGGGACCATGGACACCTTAGTACCCTGTTCTCTGAGGAATCTAGAAGCGATGGCTACTGCCTTCACAGCTTGATTCACAGCACCAGCGCCAATGGCCTGAAGTTCTACTTGCTCGTTCTTTGAGATGACCCCGGCTATGGCACCTGCAACCTTGTTAGGATTAGATTTAGAACTGACCTTCAGGATTTCCATTGAGATTTCCTCCTTTTGCAGGTAATTTCGCTGTTATTCTACCACAGAGGCCGCTGAATTAGCAAAAGTTTTAACATACTGTTCGCAAAAAGAAGAAAGAATCGACAAAGACGTTCATTCTACAGATCCATTATTTCCGACTTAACCCTTGATATAGCATCAAGGACTTCTTGCGGAGTGATAAGCTCTCCATCAACTTTGCTTAAGTGCTCAATCTTTGCACCGCGCTTGTTCAATCTAGACACTTCATAAAGAATTTGTCCAAGGTTCATCTCTGCAACAATGACGGCACTTACTCTCTTTAGAAGCTGCCTCAGTCTTGTACTCGGGAATGGCCAGATAGTCACTGGTTTAAAGAGACCTACATTGATCTTATCCTCCCTCGCCATCTTTACAGCATTTATTGCACTTCTGGCAACTGAACCGTAAGCGAGTACAAGTATCTCTGCATCCTCAGTCATGTATTCGTCGTACATAACTATCTCATCGCTATGCAATCTTATCTTATTGTCTAACCTCCTCAGGAGTCGCGAAGAATCAGATGGCGAACCTATTGGAAAACCAGACTCGTCGTGCACTAGACCGGAAACATGAAACCTTGACTTCCCCATCTTAACAAGTGGAGTTGCCATCATCTGGTCATCGCCTTCGAAGGGGTGGAATATATCATCGTCAGCCATTTCCATTTCACCGACCCTCTGTACTTCCATGATTTCAGAATCGTGTGGCAAATATACACTCTCACGCATATGACCTAGGATTTCGTCCATCAAGAAAATCACAGGTGTTCTGTATAACTCAGCATAGTTGAAAGCCGTAATTATATATTTGTATACTTCTTCAACATTCGAAGGATATATTGCGATGATCTGGTGGTCGCCGTGAGTGCCCCATCTCGCCTGCATTATATCTCCTTGTGCCGTCTTCGTGGGCATGCCGGTAGACGGGCCACCCCGCTGAACGTTGACTATGACTGTAGGTGTCTCAGTCATGGCTGCATACCCAATCGCTTCTTGCATTAGGGAGAAGCCCGGACCACTCGTTGCAGTCATTGATTTCTCGCCGGCAAGTGACGCCCCTATTATCGCAGCGGCGCTTGCTATCTCATCCTCCATCTGAATGAACGTTCCTCCAATCTTCGGAAGCTCCCTAGCCATAGTCTCCGCAATTTCGGTCGCGGGCGTAATAGGATAACCTGCAAAGAATTTGCACCCAGCTTTTATAGCCCCAAGCGCACATGCTTCATCTCCTTGAAGCAGAACGAACTCACGCATCTTCTTTCACCGCCTCCAATTCCTTAACATCAATCGCGAAATCCGGACAGGCGTTTTCGCACATTAAACAACCAATGCAGGTTTTTTGGTCAATGATCTGCGGCCTGCCAAGCTCTCCCTTTGTGATTGTCTTGGTGGGACATATCCAATAACAAATCCCACATCGCTTACACAGAGTATGATTGATATTCACCTGATATTGCTTCTTCACAGCCATGACATCCTCCCGCACCAAATCATATTATTGAAAGGAATACACCCGCAGCAACCGCCGATCCGATGACTCCTGCGATATTCGGACCCATAGCGTGCATCAGGACGAAGTTCGTCGGATCCTCCTCCGAAGCAACCTTCTGAGCAACTCTTGCAGCAGTTGGAACTGCCGAGACCCCGGCGGCACCGATCAAAGGATTTACCTTGCTCTTACAGAACAGATTCATAAACTTCGCGAAGAGAATCCCCGAAACAGTTGCAACAACGAAGGCTGCACAACCCAACCCCAAAATCATTATACTCTCCAGTGTTAGAAATATCTTGCCATCAGCCTTTGCTCCTACTGAAACACAAAGCAAAATGATCACAGTATCGGAGATGTATTTGCCCGAAGCTTCAACCAGTCTCTTTGTTCTTCCGTTTTCCCTAAGAAGATTACCGAGCATCAACATTCCTACCAGAGGGAGCGCCTGAGGAACAATAAGAGAGATCCCAATAGTCGCGACTACCGGGAAGACAATTCTCTCTAGCTTCGAAACCTTTCTAAGCTTCTTTCCCATTGTTATTGCCCGTTCTTTACGAGTAGTAAATAGTCTCATTATCGGTGGCTGAAGAACTGGTATAAGAGCTATATAAGAGTAGGAAGCGATCGCGATTATTGGAAGAAACTGTGATTCCATAATGCTTGCAACATAGATTGAGGTTGGTCCGTCCGCACCACCAATTATCGCTATGGATGCCGCATCCGAAAGGGAAAAACCCAGAAAATTCGCTGCAAGAAAAGTTAAAAAAATCCCTATCTGTGCAGCAGCACCCAAAAAGAGAGTCTTAGGGTTTGCCAGCACGAAAGAGAAGTCGGTAACAGCGCCAATGCCAAGAAATATCAAAGGTGGATAGATCCCCAGCATCAATCCCTGCTGCAAAATCCACATGATCCCGGTTCCGGGAGTGAAGACACCGGTTACTTCCGGAGGGATGTTTGCAATAACCATGCCAAAGGCAATTGGAACAAGAAGAAGTGGTTCGGCATCCTTTGCAACCGCCAGATAGATTAGAATTCCCGCGATTACAAACATAACCCAGTTTTCCCAGCTTACCGTAGCGAATCCTGTCTGTGATAGATATCCCGAGATTAACGCCGTCATGATAGGCAAACCTCCAAAATAGTAAAGACCGTGCCCTCAGGCACGGTCTGAATAATCCCTAACGATTCTTTACTACTGCCTGAGCTGCTGCAAGTCGAGCAACTGGAACTCTGTAAGGTGAACAGCTAACATAGTTAAGACCTACAATATGACAGAATTCAATAGATGAAGGCTCTCCACCGTGTTCGCCGCATATTCCGACCTTCAGATCCGGCCTAACTGAGCGTCCTCTCTCAGTTCCCATCTTCACAAGCTGACCTACTCCAAATCTGTCGAGCTTCTGAAATGGATCGTTCTCCAGAATCCCCTTTTCCATGTAATGTCCAACGTATTTGCCGTAATCGTCTCTACTGAATCCGTATGTCATCTGAGTTAGATCATTGGTTCCGAAGCTAAAGAACTCTGCTTCCTTGGCAATTTCGTCTGCAGTCAGTGCCGCTCTCGGAACCTCAATCATTGTACCCACTTTGTATTCAAGATTCAGCCCTGACTTGGAAATAATCTCATTAGCCGCATTCACAATGATCGATTTCACGTACTTAAGCTCCTTCAGCTCAACGATCAGAGGAATCATTATCTCGGGAATCACTGATTTTCCTTCTTCAACCAACCTCAACGCAGCTCCAATTATCGCTTTGGTCTGCATTTCAGCAATCTCGGGATAAACTACAGCCAACCTGCATCCCCTGAATCCCATCATCGGATTGAACTCATGAAGATCTTCGATTGTCTCCTTTAGTTCCTGATATGTCATACCCATCTCTTCGGCTAACTCTTTTATATCCTCTTCTTCTTTTGGAAGGAATTCGTGAAGTGGCGGATCAAGAAGTCTGATCGTAACGGGGAGTCCTTCCATGGCCATGAAAATACCGTAGAAATCATCTTCCTGCATAGGGAGAAGCTTCGCAAGAGACTTCTCTCTCTGCTCTTTGGTATTTGATGTAATCATCTGTCTCACAGCAAAAATCCTATCCTCCTGGAAGAACATGTGTTCCGTCCTTGTGAGTCCAATTCCTTCCGCTCCGAATTCCCTGGCTACCTGTGAATCCTTAGGAGTATCTGCGTTAGTTCTAATTCCGAGCTTCCTGATCTCATCGGCCCATCCAAGAAGCTTTGCTAGCGGACCTTCCAAACCCTGAGGCTTAACTGAATCCAGCTTTCCCATGAAAACCTCTCCAGTGGTCCCATCAATGCTTATCCATTCTCCTTCTCTTATTGTCTTCCCGTTAACTTTCATTACTCTGGTTTTCTGATCTACTTCAACGGCTTCACAGCCCACAATGCAGGTCTTTCCCATTCCTCTGGCTACAACCGCAGCATGTGAAGTCTTTCCACCAGTCGAGGTGAGGATTCCTTGAGCAGCAGCCATTCCGGCTATGTCTTCCGGAGAAGTCTCCGGCCTCACAAGGATCACAGTCTTACCCTCTTCTCTCACAAGTCTTTCAGCAGTATCGGGATCGAATGCAACTATACCTGCTGCCGCTCCGGGCGATGCTGCGATACCTTTGGCTAGAACTTCTGCGCTCTCCATAGTCTCCTTCGTGAAATATGGGTGGAGGAGCGTCTCGATATGCTCAGGTGTAACTCTCATGATCGCTTCTTCCTTTGAAATCCTTCCCTCTTCTGCCAGATCAACTGCGATCTTCACGCTCGCATATGGTGTCCGTTTCCCATTTCTGGTCTGAAGCAGATAAAGAGTTCCGTGCTCAACGGTGAACTCGATATCTTGCATGTCTCTATAGTGGTTCTCCAGTTTAGTAAATATTTCCAGGAGCTGGTCATAAACTTCAGGATTAATATCTTGAAGTTTTGTTAGAGGGAATGGCGTACGCGTTCCGGCAACAACGTCCTCTCCTTGAGCGTTCGGCAAATACTCTCCATAGAATTGCTTCTCGCCGGTATTAGGATCTCTCGTGAATGCGACTCCCGTTCCACTATCTTCTCCCGTGTTGCCAAAAACCATTGCCACAATGTTAACCGCAGTTCCAAGAAGTTCTCCCTCTTTCACGCCATTGAGGGCCCGGTACTTTATTGCTCTCTCGTTCATCCAACTTCCAAATACTGCATCAATCGCCATCCATAGCTGCTTCCATGGATCCTGAGGGAACTCTTTGCCGGCCCTCTTGTAGACCTCAAGATACCTCTCTACAACGTCTTTCATGTTTTCTGCATCCAAGTCTGTATCAAGCTTAACTCTCTTTTCCCTTTTCACAGAAGCCAGCGCATTTTCGAACTCGGAGTGCTCTATCTTCAGCACAACATCGCCAAACATCTGAAGAAATCTCCTGTAAGCGTCATAACAGAACCTGGGATTGCCCGATTCCTTGATCATGCCGTTAACCGTTTCGTCGTTAAGACCAAGATTGAGGATAGTATCCATCATGCCGGGCATTGAAATCGCCGCGCCAGACCTTACAGAGACAAGTAAAGGTCTCTCTGCAGATCCGAATCCTTTTCCTGTTTCCTCCTCCAGTAGCTTTACGGCTTCCTGGACATCCTTTTCCAAAGTAACCGGATATGTCTTCCCGTGATCGTAGTAATACTTGCATACCTCGGTAGAAATAGTGAAACCCGGGGGAACAGGTATCCCTATCTTAACCATCTCAGATAGATTGGCTCCTTTTCCGCCGAGAAGGTTTTTCATTTTCGCGTCGCCTTCGGCTTTCAACTTTCCAAAATAGTACACATACTTCTCTGACACTTTGTTTCCTCCCTTCCTGAAAGCATATTCGAATGATTATATCATAGCCAGTGAATCGGGGTGTTTAGCTACCTTTCTAATGTTGAAGGTCTCTTTCCACTGCGACTTCTGTTCAGAAAAGTTGAGAAGAATAGTGACTTCAATTCTGAGGATGTTGGAAAAAAAACAGAGCCGCCATGAGGCGGCCCTAAAACTTAACATTTGCTAACTTAATCTATTAAGCCTAATCCCTTTAGGAACCCTTCGGCAACTTCATCTGGCTCGTAACCTCCTGCGTCCACCAGGTAATTCAGCCTGATCATTATTGGTTCTGTAAGATAGACAAATATTGGCCTTAAGATCTCCTCAATCTCAGGATGGCTTTCAAGAACTTCCTTACGTACGGTTACGGCAAGATTATATGACGGGAAGAAATTCTTAGTGTCTTCAAGTACAAGCAAGTTGTACTTTTCCAACTTTCCGTCAGTAGAGAAGACCATGGCGATGTCGATCTGCTTTTTATCAAGTGCCTCATAAGTCAGCCCGATCTCCATTGTCTTAACCTGCCTCTTCTCGACAGAAAACTCGTAAGTCTCACTCATAGGCCAGAACCCATCATCTCTTTCAAGAAATTCGTACACGATTCCAAAGAGAAGATCAGGGTCATCGTTAGTTAGTTCAGCGAGATCTTCAAAAGTCTGCAGTCCATGCTCAGCAGCGAAATCTCTTCTCACAGCTAACGCATATGTATTATTGAAATCAGCCATGTCAAGCCATACGATTCCATTTTCGAGATCTTCCGCCTTCACGGCTTCCTACAGAGCCAAAGGATCTCTAATCATCTTTTCATGCCCTAGATATGTGGGCCAGGCTGTTCCAGTGTAGTCAGCATATAGATCGATCTGCCCGGTTTCGAGTGCACTTCTTGCAACGAACGAACTCATTCCAAAACTCTCAGTCACCCTGAACCCAGCATCTCTAAGAAGCTGTGATATCATGCTACTGACGATGTACTGTTCTGTGAAGTTCTTTGCTCCAACATTCAGTCTTGTCTGACCAAACGATAGAGTTGTCACGACTACAATTAATAGTGCTACTATTAGCAGTCTTTTCAATTTAGACACCTCCGTGTTCATTATGTTCTGAGGCCTTTCGAAGTCAGTGCTTTTTCCGAAAGGCCAAGGATTATATCAACAGCCACAGCCAGTAAGGTTACTGGTATGGCTCCGGCAATTATCATTGGGCCTCTTGTCATGCGAAGTCCCGTGAAGATGATCTCCCCAAGGCCACCTGCGCCAATTGACGCGGCAATAGCAGCAGTACCGATATTTATCGTTGCAGAACTTCTGATCCCTGAGAGCATCGTTGGAACTGCCACCGGCATTTCTACCTTCCACAGTATCTGCCTGTTCGTCATCCCCATTCCTTTGGCCGCCTCTATCATTCGAGGATCAACTGAATTCACAGCTACTACTGTATTCCTTATAACAGGCAGGAAAGAATAGATCACAAGGGCAATAACCGCCGGTGTGACACCAATACCTGCTTTCAGCGGAGCAAGCAGAACGACCATATAACCGAAGAGAGCTAGACTGGGAATCGTCATTAGGATGCCTGCTCCATAGAGAGCTATCGACTAAACCCTCTTATTCCTTGAGACGATTATCCCAATGGGTACTTCAATTCCAATCGCAATAGGTACCGCTATCGCGATGATCTTTATGTGATTCAGCAGCTCTATCAAAACGAGGTCGTAGTTTCTTCCCAGATGCTAAAAAAACCCCATATGCTTCTCCTTCCAGAAGTTCCGACAAAGAGCCGGAGAAAACTTTGTGGCCAAGACCTTCCCCCAAGAAACAGCTATTCACTTTCAGCATCAAGATTATCTTATGATCCGAATTAAATGGATAATGCTAGTTTGGACAGGATCTTAACCAGAATAATTTAATCAATAGACTATCATTGCATACCTGCTATATCACATCTAGCGAGTGTATCTCAAAGAATATGGCATGAATAAATGAAGAGTAGCGAAATTTGTGAGGTTTGTTTTAAGAGCATTATGCGCTAGAAATAACTGTTAATTAAGTTAATCACCGCTTAATGCTAATTCTCTTTATGAAGGTCATTTGACTTACGATAATCACCGTCATAAGGACTGAGGCCATGATTCCCATACTCTTGAGACTCGTCCACACTTGAAGAAAATACCCCCCTAGAAGCGGACCAACACCAAAGATCACACCAACCATCGACTCGTGAAATCCTCCCTGCTTTCCGTGATCATCGTCCTGCGAATTGAGGCCATAGAAAATCGCAAACGTATAGGGAACAGCATATGTGGCACCAGAAAACAGAGTCGACAGAAAGAACGTGAGTGCCGTTTCGGGCATAAAAAAGGTTGTAATTGCTGCGACAAATACTGCCGTCATAATAAATAGAGATACTCGTGGACTACCAACCCAGAAGCGAAAGAAACTCATGAATATGAACGACAGAAAGACCCCAATGTTAGCACCTACAGTTAGGAAGCCAACACTTTCCAGCGGGATCCCCGTTGAAGATATTAGCTTGGGAAATAGAGCCATTCCACTCGTATAGATAACACCGGCAAGCAGAAAAGTGACCCTATAGACCCTTCTGTAGTCTCGTATATTGGGCAAGTCGATTTTGCCAAAGGACTCTTTCAGTCTAGAATCATAAGGACCGGGAAGCAACTCACCATACTTCTTCATATGGTATCTTATGTGAATAGCGCCGAATAGACTGAGAAGTATGCCGTAAGCGAAGACCGCTATTGGATATCTTTGAATAAGGAAAGGACCGAGCGCCATTCCTAACATGTTTCCGGCACTCCAGGAAAGAACGAAACGAATAACGGTTGCAGCGGGATCGACTCCTTCTGCTCTTTCTGACTTTGAAAGCAATCCCTCAATTGATGGAAAGAAAAAGCCGAAGAATATGTTCATTCCTATCGCAGATACGACCAAATCAATCGGATGTGCCCAGAAGAACCCGTATACGAGTGAGATCGCCATAATAATCATTCCAGAAGAGAGATTCCTCTTGAAGCCAGTCCTGTCACCCATCCTTCCAAACACCAGAGCAGAGAAAACATAGAATAAGCAGCCCAAGAAATTTATCAGACCTATCGCTAGGTACGACAAACCCCACTCTGCGGCCTTTGTATTTATCGATGAAGTAAGCAAGTAGAGTAGTATCGAAAAGGAGAATGCATAGAAGTTGAATGCGTGGAAAAAGCTCTTCATCACTGTACCGCCTCTCTTAAAGGTTTAATAAGGAAGATCTAACAGAGCATTGGACTGTAAGTATTCTACCCTATCAGATATCACGCGTCACGGTTGCGAAGTCAACACTCTCTAGCATCTACGGAACTCTTGCCCTCTTTGAGCGCCGAAACTATTGTTCTCCTTGTTTTCCTGGACATAATCCAATTGAAAAAGGAGGCCGAAGGCCTCCTTTTTCGATAGTGCATTTATCTACTGTTCAGCCACTTTTCGCAGGATTTCTTGTTCAGCCCACGCAAGACCTTCTTCGACAGTCCTCTTCTGGTTTATCACATCTCCTACCATAGTTCCAAGAACAGTCCTTACATCGTCCCACAGTGCAACATTAGGATCAACCGAGCCAAACGGGATCTGACTGATTGGAACAAGTACAGTTGGGTTCTGTTCTTCATATGCCTTCCACTGGGGAGTTGTCAGAGCGATCTCCGTTACTGGCATGTATCCTGTTTTTACGGACCAATATGCCTGGATTTCCGGGCTAACGAGATACTTCATGAACTTCCAAGCAGCTGCTTTTTGCTCCGGTGTGATGCCGGTGAACATAACAACGTCCGTTCCAGCGAACGGTGGTGCCTGAACCTTCCACATAGGAACTGGAGCCCATGCCCAGCCGTGCTTTCCTCTGGAACCGGAGTCAACATAAGAAGCGGATGCGATCGTCTCAACGAACATAGCTATTTGGCCATCTCCAAACGGGGCGTCCAGGTATCCGCCCTGAAAAAGCGCAACCTTGTAGGTGTGAGCCATATCGTACATTAATTGAAGCGCCTCTTTAGCTTCAGGCGAGTTAATTATGACATCAACCGAACCGTCTGGCTTAATTTCAATTGCTTCCCCGCCATTGGCCCTCAAGAAAATCATGAAGTGATCGATCGTCGTTCTGAACCCGAAGCCATATTGATCAATCTGTCCGTCGTTGTTCTTGTCTTCAGTAAGCATCATCGCGGCAAAGAGAAGATCATCCATGGTCTTTGGTACTTCCAATCCGTATTCTTCAAAGAGATCTGTGTTATAGTACAGCACATATGTACTCTTGTTGAAGGGAAGACCGTAGACAGTATCTCCCCATGTGACCATTCTCTTAAACGGGTCCCAGATTGCAGCCCATTCCTCATCGGTTAATCCAACTTCTGGATCGGAAATTAGCGAATTCAACTCCTGAACAGCACCTCGTGGTATTAACCTCGCGGTCCAATTACCATATGCCTGTGAAAGAGCGGGGAGGGTTCTACTTTCTGCGCTTACTAGCAGCTTCTGCTGCAAAGCACTGTAATTTCCCACGTAGATCGCTTTCACCTCAATGTCGGGGTTGGCTTCGTTGAAAGAATCTACAATTTCGTTGACCGTCGTTCCCTGAGCACCACCCATCGCATGCCAAAACTCAATCTCAGTCGCAGCAAGGGTGAACACCGAAAAAGACGCAATTAACAGAGCTAGAATAAGTTTCTTGCGCATTTCCCTACCTCCTTATAAGAAATGTCTAAGTAAACCAATTATACCATTATGCCCCATTCAAAAAGAACCTCCATAGTTGTTCTGAAAGTCTCTTCAATGGAGCCAGACGTTGAAACAACAACATTTGCTAACTCTCTATTGCGATCGAGATATGATTGCGAAGAAAGTATTGATTTGGCTTGAGATTCACTTATTCCTCTGTTCACAAGTCTTTGAACAGCTTCTTCATCTGCGCACTCAAACCAGATAATCTTGTCACAATAGCTAGATAGCCCGATTTCATGAATCAGCGCACCATCAAATAAAAGGAGATCGGAATCGCTTCTCTCAACAATTTCCAGTGCCTTCTTCTTAATAATCGGGTGTACTATCTGATTGAGTCTGTCCAGCAAGCTTCCATCTCGGAATACAATCCTAGAAAGCTTCTTTCTGTCTACTTCGTCACAGGTAAGAATCCTTTTTCCAAATGAGCAAACTATCTCTTGTTTCGCTTCGATCAAAGAACTGTGACCAATTTCGTCAAGGGAGATCCGTTCGATACCAAGTTTTTCAAGACGCTCAGCTATCGTGGATTTGCCACTTCCGGCTTTGCCAGCAAGCCCTATAACGGTCAAAGAAGCTTCTCTCCTGATTCGATAACACTCATCACCACTCTTGACATATCACTGTCTGCACTCTCGAGCTTCTTTCTTTCTTCGGGACTGATAACGATAATATCAGCCTCAATCTCTTCCATCTCTCCGATTTTCTGCAAGAGATTCTCAGGTTCCAATGAAACAATAACAAAAGTGGGTATTGCCTCTCCGGCAGCATAATACGCTTCCTCTACCGAAAAACCGTCGAGAACTTTCATAAGCTCTGATTTCATAACTCGAACCTCCAGGAGGTCTTCTCCTCATATCTATCCCTTACTTCTTCGTATCCCTTTCTTCCCATGAAAGCGTAAGTCAGTTTCTTTCCAAGCTCAACTCCCGGCTGATCATATGGATTCACTCTAAGAAGAAACCCCATAATTGCGGTCTGTATCTCATATGAGACGATAAATTCGCCAACATGTACCTCGTCAATCTGCGGGAATGTGACCGCGATATTTGGGACGCCGTTTGCCGCAAGAGCGATCGCCGTTCCCTTGAGTTCCGCATTAAGCAATTCTCCTACTTCTACTCCATTCAGATAGGACAAAGCCTCGATATCGGAATGAATGAATGGTATTGTAAGCTGATTACCGAAGTCCTCTACCTTGATTAGAGTAACTATCTTATCCCTTGGTCCTTCACTGTAAAGCTGTACTTGAGAATGTTGATCAATTGCCCCCAGAGACTTCACGGGAGTCTGCCCACAGTGGACAATCCTTCCTGAGACATCGAACTTCTTTCCTAGAGATTCGGCCCACAATTGTCTGTACCAATCAGCAAGTGTATAGAGCCTGTTTGAGTACGGCATCATCACCGATATATTGTGTCCCTTCTTCAGGTAGGCGTAGTGAATCAACGCACTTACGGCAGCGGGATTCGATTTCACATCCTCTCTTAAATACCTCTCTTTTCCGAATCTAGCACCCTCGTATAAGAGATCGATATCTATTCCTTCTGCAGCGGCCGAAAGCAAACCAACTGGAGTCAAAACACTGAAGCGACCTCCAACATCCTCTGGAATCGTCAAGGTTCTAATTCCCTCACTGTCGGCAATTTGTCTCAGGACTCCGTTTTCCTTGTCCGTCGTGAATATGAAGTGGTCTTTCACAGGAAGATCGAGCTTCTCAAGCAGGCCCCTGACGACCAGATAGTTTGCCATGCTCTCCGCAGTTGTTCCAGACTTGGAGATAACATTGAAAACGGTTTTTCCTAAATCCAGTTCTCCGAGAATCGCCGTGATCATATCGGGATCTACATTATCAAGCAAGAATACCCTGGCCTTTCCAGCTCGCTTGTCTCTTTCATAGAGATTCCAGTTGATGGGTTTTAGTGCAAAATGCAAAGCCTGGTTTCCCAACGCAGAGCCTCCAATCCCGATGACAACGAAATTGTCGAACTTCTCAATCCATGATCTCAATGCCTTTACTTCATCGATGATCTCATCATCTTCAAGTATTCTGAGAAAACCAGGAAGGGGGAGGAAGATCTTCTCGAAATTCGCAGATAACGTCTTCCCAATCTCGGTCATCTCATCAAAGGCCAGGCCGCTTTCAAGTGTTTCCCTGAACGCAAACGAGAAGTCATATTTGAGCATTTCAAACCTCCGTCAATAAGTGATTATTGTCTCTACATTGTAGCCAGACAGTTTCTTTCTGGGCTCCAGGAATCCTAACTCCGCAAGGCAAAGAATTCCGACGACTTCTCCTCCACTGTCTTCGATGATGCGAGCGATAGCTTCCATAGTCCCCCCCGTGGCAAGAATATCGTCGACGATTAGCACCTTATCTCCATCACCAATCGCATCCACATGCATCTGAAGGGTTTCTCTGCCGTACTCCAATTCGTACTCGATTTCCCTGGTTTTGTAAGGGAGCTTTCCGGGTTTCCTGACTGGAACCAGTGCCTTCGCCATTTCAAAAGCAAGAGGAGCGGCAAAAATAAAACCCCTTGCTTCGGGTGCAACCATTATATTGAAATCGAACTTTCTTGCTTTTTCTGACAACTGCAGAATGCACTCTCTAAAAGCAAGGGGATCCTTTAACAATGGAGTGACATCCTTGAAAACCACGCCTTCCTTTGGAAAGTCTGGAACGTCACGTACAAAGGCTTCTAGATCCATCTAATCTCCTCCTTATAGAGCTCCTTTGACATGGGTTATTTTAACACAGGAATCAGCCCATTTCTCTAGGTGCATGTTATAATGCATGTGTGAAATAAATAACATTCTTTCCTCAAAGGAGGTGCAAGATTTGTCTCTCGTAAATTGCCCGGATTGTCAGAAGCTCTACGATGAACTTGATGAGTATATTGCTTCAGTAAAAGGCAACACGGGCGTTCTCATCAATGTACTTCACAAGGCGCAGGAAGTCTTCGGTTATCTATCTGAAGAATTACAGCAACACGTATCCGAAAAGTTGGATATTCCGTTGAGTCAGGTATATGGAGTTGTAACTTTCTATAATTTCTTCAACATGAAGCCAAAAGGAAAGAACCAGATAAAGGTCTGTCTAGGAACTGCCTGCTATGTTAAGGGCGCAGATAAGATACTTGAGAGGCTCCACGATGAGCTGAAAGTCGAGATGAATGAACCGACCTCCGACGGACTCTTTTCAATTCATGCCGTAAGATGTCTCGGCGCCTGTAGCATGGCTCCGGTAGTTCTGGTTGGTGAAGACGACTATTATGGAAGAGTCACCCCTGATGAAGTATCAAAGATTCTAGACAAATATAGGAGGGCCGAGTGATGGCAAAGATTAAGAGCCTTGAAGAGCTCATGAAAATCAAAGAGAACGCGATGAAGGGTCTTAAGATGCGTGACTCAGGCAAGAGAGGCAAAGTGATAGTTGCTATGGGTACCTGTGGAATTGCAGCAGGCGCAAAGGATACACTTAGGGCCATCGTAGATTCACTCGATGAGAAGGGGGTCGACGATGTTTCTGTCGTGCAGTCCGGTTGCTTCGGCCTTTGCGATGTCGAACCGACTATTGAGGTTCACTTGGAAGGAGCTGAGCCGATAATCTACGGGCATGTTACCCCTGCTCAGGCAAAGAGAATCGTTGAGCAACACATTGTCGGTGGTAAAGTTGTCGGAGATCTCATAGTGAAAAGAGGAGAACTTTAACGAAGAGGTGATTAAGGGTGCCCGTTGTTGAAAACACGGTACTTATTTGTGCCGGAGGGGCTTGCATTTCTGCAGGCGAGAAGAGCGTTAAGAGTGTATTTGAAGAAACCCTGAAGAAGTATTCATTAGATGGTGTAGTTAGGGTCGTGGAGACTGGATGCATGGGTGCTTGTGACCTCGGGCCGATCCTCGTAATCTATCCTGAAGGGGTGTTTTATCAGAAGATTACGGCAGAGAGTGCAGCCCGAATAGTCGAAGAACATATTCTAAAGGGAAGAGTAGTCGAAGAGCTTTTATATAAAGGCGACTCTGGAGAAATGAAGGAAAAGCCTCAGGAAGAGCTTCCTTTCTTCACTGAACAGGTAAAGATCGCAACAAGAAATCTAGGTGTAATTGATCCTCTTTCAATAGATGAGTATATTGCAAGGGACGGTTACTTTGCACTACATAAAGTTCTTTTTGAGATTGGTCCCGATGATGTTGTTGAAATACTGAAGAAGAGTGAATTGAAGGGACGAGGAGGAGCAGGCTTCCCCACTTGGATGAAGTGGGACCTGACTAAGAAGGCAAAGGGAGAAACAAAATACATCATATGTAACGCAGATGAAGGCGATCCTGGTGCATTCATGGACAGAGCCGTTCTTGAAGGTGACCCCCATACAATTGTTGAAGCTATGACCATCGCTGCCAGGGTTGTTGGGGCCCAGAAGGGTTTTGTTTATGTTAGGGCCGAATATCCACTTGCAATTGAAAGGTTAACCCACGCCATGAAGACAGCAAGGGAATACGGATTCTTGGGCGAAAGCATTCTCGGAACTGACTTCTCATTCGATCTAGAAATCAGAATTGGTG
Source organism: Mesotoga sp. UBA5847 (assembly GCF_002432735.1). Lineage (NCBI taxonomy): Bacteria > Thermotogati > Thermotogota > Thermotogae > Kosmotogales > Kosmotogaceae > Mesotoga > Mesotoga sp. UBA5847. The sequence continues at coordinate 15,848 of NZ_DJGL01000106.1, forward strand.
CTGGTGCGTTCGTCTGTGGAGAAGAGACGGCTCTTATAAACTCAATAGAAGGCAGAAGAGGTATACCGAGAGTCAAGCCTCCCTTCCCTGCCAGCAAAGGATTGTGGGAAAAACCAACCCTTTTGAACAATGTCGAGACATATGCAAACATCCCCCCGATAATCATAAATGGCGGCGAATGGTTTAGCCAGTATGGTGTTGAGGGATCAAGAGGGACCAAAGTCTTCGCTCTGGCCGGAAATGTGAAGAACACAGGACTGGTGGAAGTACCGATGGGAATTACTTTAAGGAAATTGATCTATGAGATTGGCGGAGGTGTTCCCGGAGGAAAGAAGCTTAAGGCGATCCAGACAGGTGGTCCTAGTGGAGGATGCATTCCATTAGAATTGATAGATACGCCAATAACATATGACAATATGAAGAAACTCGGCACGATTATTGGATCGGGCGGGATGATAGTTATGGACGAGGACAGCTGCATGGTAGATGTTGCTAAGTATTTCCTCGAGTTCACCGTTGAGGAGTCTTGCGGTCAGTGCACACCTTGTCGGGACGGAACGAGAAGGATGCTTGAAATTCTCGAAAAGATAACAGAAGGAGAAGGATCCATGAACGATCTACAGCTGTTAAAAGATCTTGGCGAGAATATCATGGCGACTTCACTTTGTGGGCTTGGCCAAACCGCTCCACAACCTGTGATTTCAACGATGCGGTATTTCTGGGACGAATACGAGGCTCATGTCAAACAAGGAAAATGTCCTGCAAAGAAGTGCAAGACTTTGATGAGGGTTGTAATCGACAAAGAGAAATGTGTAGGTTGTACAGCCTGTGCGAGAGTCTGCCCGGTTGACGCAATAAGCGGTTCGGTACGGAAACCTCACGAAATAGATCCGGAAATCTGTACGCGATGCGGAAGTTGTCTCGCAGTTTGTAGATTCGGTGCAATTAGCAAGGTATCACCATAAAAGGTTTACAAGAACCCCCTTGAGCGGGGGCTCTTTTGCTACTTCGAAGAGGGTTGAAGGGAGGAACTTGTATGTCTGTTGAGGACGTTCATGAGATAGTATCGAGAATCTACGAAGACGTAAGCAGCCAGAGTCTTGAAAGGGGCGATGTGCTTATTAATACTCTTCATGCGATTCAGGATCACTACGGCAATTTTATACCAATAGAGGCAGCCGAAGCACTGAAAGAAGTGACAGGAACACCTCTTTCAAGGATTTATGAAGTACTGACTTTCTACACAATGTTTGCTACTCATAAGAGAGGGAAACATGTAATAAGAGTTTGCAAGAGCCTTCCATGCCATGTTACAGGCGGTCAGGCGGTGATTGACTCTTTAAAATATAGACTGGAAATAGATTTCGGTGAGACTACAGAAGACGGCCTTTTTACCCTTGAGGAAACGAGTTGCCTGGGACTATGCGGAGTCTCCCCTGTAATGATGATAAATGATGAAGCTTATGGCAATCTCACTCCTGAAAGAGTCTCGGAAATCATAGATGAAATAGTGTCAAGAGAAAGGAGTGAGTCATTGTGAACAAACCGATAACCGTCCTCGTATCGATTGATTCGAACAGTTTGCTACTAGGTGCAAGACACTTCAAGAACTACCTAAGCACCCTGACCGAGAACTACAATCTCACTTCTTTGGTAGAGGTGCTTGAAACAGGCTCTTTTGGAGATTATGGAAGAGGGGTTCTCTTCTTGATCCTGCCTGACAATGTTATGTACTCTGTCAAGACTGAAGCTGACATAGAAAAGATGGTTACTGAGCACCTTCTGAAGGGTCGAAGAGTCAGAGAATTGATTGTTACAGACTTCGAAGGTGGCGGACATGTTCACGCTGGCAAGGCATCTGAAGAAGAACGTATTGTCCTCAGAAACGCAGGTTCGATCGATCCAAAGAATATCGAAGAATATATTGCTCGTGATGGCTATCAAGGTCTTGCCAAAGCCCTACGAATGACTCCAGAAGCCGTTATTGAAGAACTAAAGAAGAGCAACCTAAGAGGAAGAGGTGGAGCCGGTTTTCCTACAGGACTTAAGTGGGAATTCACCCAGAAGGTTCATTCAGAGGAGAAATTTGTGATCTGCAATGCAGATGAAGGTGAGCCAGGAACGTTCAAAGACAGATTGATAATGGAAGGCGACCCGCATTCCGTAATAGAGGGCATGACAATTGCAGGTTATGCAGTGGGCGCCAACAAGGGTTACATATACATCAGAGGAGAATATTTCGAATCCGTTGCAAGCCTTAGAGATGCAATCAGTAAAGTCTATGAGTATGGCCTTCTCGGTCAATCAATACTCGGAACTGAATTCTCATTTGATCTATCTGTGAGACTGGGAGCAGGCGCCTATGTCTGTGGAGAAGAGACTGCTTTGATAGAGTCTATCGAAGGTAAATCCGGAAGGCCGAGACTTAAACCGCCTTATCCGCCGGTAAGCGGACTATATGATAAGCCGACAGTTGTTAATAATGTGGAGACATTTGCGTGTGTTCCTCCGATAGTCGACAAAGGAGCAAGCTGGTTCAAATCTATTGGGACCCAGTCATCACCTGGAACAAAGGTCTTCTCTCTGTGTGGTAATTTGGTGAAAAGAGGAATAGTTGAAGTCCCCATGGGCACTTCTGTTCGAGATCTTGTTCACAAGTTCGGTGGAGGAATACCGAACGGAAGAGCTTTGAAAATGGTACAGACCGGCGGTGCTGCAGGTACTTTTATCAGATCCGAAGAGATGGATGCAGAACTTGATTTCGACTCGTTCAAAAAGTATGGTGCATCTCTAGGTTCGGGTGTTATTCTTGCAATTGATGAGACCCACTGTGCAGTAGATACAGCAAAGAATCTCATGGAGTTCTTCGCCCATGAATCTTGCGGAAAGTGCTCACCATGTAGAGAAGGAACTCATGTAATTGTTCATATTCTGAATGAGTTCTCGAAAGGGAGAGGAACTACAGAGATGCTCAGTCAGCTATATGACATATCTGAAACTATGGAAGACTCTTCTTTCTGTGGTCTAGGACAATCGGTACCTGTACCCTTGAGATCTATCCTGGATAGATTCAAGGAGGAATTCCTTGCCCACGTAGATGCTCCGCAGTGTCCTGTTGGTGTCTGCAAGTTCGAAAAACCAAAGAAGAGGTAAATACGTTGAAATCTTTGGCCGGGGCGACCCGGCCTTTTCTCTGCTATAATTGCCGAGAGGTGGACTATGGACAAAGGTAAGAAGACTGATCTAATTGTGCTAATGATTCTGCTTGCCTCGATAATCACTATTGCACTAATACTCACTTCTCTAGGCGAAAAGAACAAGCTCGAGAGAGTTGCAGCTCTGTCTGTCCTCTACAATGCAGGCTTGGGCGCTGATTACAAGACTTTTCTCAATAGCCCCACCTACTTGTATGATGATCGAGTACTTGATGCCTACAGCTACTTCACCAACAAGAACCCTTCAAACGAACTAATGTTAAACAATTCGATTAGAATGCATAATCTGCCTGAAGAAAGGATTTTCGAATATAACTCCGCCCTTACAAAGCTTACACAGGCCAGAACGAAAAAGGAGTATCCTGATCTAGAAAGAAAAGTAGCTTCGTTGATTGAATCCAGCAAATTGCTTTCCGATAGATCGGATCTCTTTAGAAGACGCCTTTCAGAGGAGATCTACGATTCGCTTGTCGAGTTCGGCGGTACGAAGGTAGAGATTATTATCGGTGGAAGAGTTCGTACTCTAGATCTCTCCAAGCTCGATCCGGCGGTGGTACTGTCTATTATGACAGTTGAGTCATCATTGAATCCATTTGCTTTGATGGAAGAGAGAAGCATCGACGAATCCTTTTCATCATACGTCTATTCGAGAGGACTCATGCAAATCTACGAGATGACTCTCTGGACTCTGAATTCATGGTTAAGGCAATCTCAAATAAACATCAAGCCTGAAGAACTCTGGTCTGTAAGAAACAATATCTTTCTTGGAATGGTATACCTCGCGTATGCCAATGAGCTGCTAGAGGAGAGAAGATGAGAGACTGGAAGAAGGATGCAATTGTATATCAGGTGCTCCCCGATAGATTCAATTTGGGCAATGGAAAGACTGTCTTTCAGAAGAAAGAGGAAGGGTACTATTCGCTCCCCAAACAAAAGGTCAAAAGTTGGGAAGAAAGACCTCTCCCTTCAATTGACGGAAGTCACCAGTATGATTTTTGGGGAGGAGACTTGATCGGCATAGTCGAAAAACTTGATTACATCAAGGAGCTTGGAGCAAACACCGTTTACTTGAATCCGGTATTCTGGGCTCACACAAATCATAAGTACGACACAATTGATTACTTCGCTATCGACCCCGATCTTGGCACTGAAGAAGACTTTGTTGCCCTAATTGAGAGTGCCCACGCAAGGGGAATTAGAGTTGTACTTGACGGAGTGTTTAATCATGCTGGCATTGCTGGAAGGTGGTTCAACGGGCTGGAGATCTTCGATGAACCGGGGGCTTTTCAAGGCAACGAAAGACTGATGGAGTACTTCATAAGGGGAGAGAAGGGATTCAGGGGTTGGATGAATTCCGGTAATCTTGTCGAACTGAACCTGGAGAACCCCGATCTTGCGGAAATCATTTTCAAGGGAGAGGAATCAGTGTTACGTCATTGGCTCAACATGGGAATCGATGGCTGGAGGCTAGACGTTGCATATGATCTGGGTCCTGAAATTCTGAAGGAAATAGTCGAAAGAACAAGATTTGCTAGACCTGATTCGTGCGTGATTGGTGAGATATGGAATTACCCAGGGAGCTGGCCGGAGCGATCGGGTCTTGATGGGCTTATGAACTACTACTTCAGGTTGATAATATGGGAAGCTCTGAACGGTTTTGTTTCAGGGAAAGATGCAGTTAACATTATTAATGATGCAGTTAGAGATGCAGGCCTGGAATTCCTGTCGAAGTCCTGGACTGTCCTTTCTTCACACGATGTACCGAGACTGAAGAACGAGCTTGGATCCATAGACAGAATCAAAGCAGCGTTGATTCTCCAGTATTGCCTTCCGGGCGTCCCTTTGATCTACTATGGGGAAGAGTTAGGTATGGAAGGAGGCAACGATCCGGAGAATAGGGCACCAATGAAGTGGGAGCACACGAGCCAGGAGATTGAGACCTTGAACTTATACAAGACTCTGAACACCATTCGTTCAAGCAAACCATCTCTCCGGTCGGGCGACTTCAAACCTCTAGTCAGCTCTGATCATTCTCTAATCTCATTCAAGAGAACAACTGGAATTGTTGATGATCTTTTAGTCTGCATCGTAAATCCTACAGAAAAGAATGTAAGGTCAAGAGTATTTCTGCAAGAGGGCTTTCTCATGAATGGAACGGAGATGAAAGACACTATTGCAGGAAAGGCCTTTAGTGCATCCTTTGGGACGATAAGTATTGACCTTCACCCATACGAGGCTCTAATACTTGAACCTGTGATCTCTAGATCCAACGCAGATTACTCCCCATACAAGAGAGTATGAGAAGAACAAAAAAAAGATCTTTCGGTCTCGTGATTCTTGCAGCGACAGCTATGATCTGGGGAGGATCGTATATATTTACGAAGGTGGCCGTTGAATCACTGCCACCAATGCTACTAGCGTATATAAGATTCTCCATAGCGGTCGGTATACTCTTTCCGTTGTCTACACGGAAAAGAGGTTCGTTTAGGACCGTCGATCACAAGAATGCTGCTTTGGCTGGATTATTCGGAATCACGTTCTATTTCCTGTTTGAAAACTACGGACTGACTTTGACGAACGCTTCTGATGCTTCTCTCATCGTCTCCACGGCACCGATTCTGACAATAATTCTCTACGATGTTGCTACGAAGCGATTCGATTTCTTGGAGTATTTTGGGGGTTTAGTAGCTTTTGCCGGACTCTTTGTAATCATCTTCTCAGGGAGATTCTCCGAAGGCTCTAGTACAGTTGGAAATCTCCTCTCCTTTGGGGCTGCAGTTTCATGGGCTGCCTACACCTTTTTCTACGAGAAGATACACAACAGCTCAATATGGACTACTCTGGAAATAATGCTTTGGGGTCTTCTCTTTTCATCACCTCTCGTGGTAACTGAGGTGTTCATTCTAAACAAACCCGTTGAGTTTTCTCAAGGTGCAGTAAGAGGGATTCTCTTTCTTAGTGTATTCGCCTCCGCTCTTGGGTACATAATGTGGAACAAAGGCATAAATCTTTGGGGCGGCAAGGCAGCAACTCTCTGGGTCTACACCATTCCTGTGTTCACGATCATTGCAGATATACTCTTTCTAAAGAACTCCCCCTCTCTTATGTTCTTCTCGGGATCAGCACTCATTGGTATTGGAATGCTTGTAGTTATTTCAAGGGAGTCTAGTCATTTGACTTCTACAAACGGAAAAGATTAACCGATTACAGTCTCAACCGATTTAAGCTCTACTGGAATAACTCTTGAGAGACCATCTGTCATCGTAACTCCGTGAAGAACGTTGGCAACTTCCATAACAAGTTTGTTGTGGGTGACAACAAGAAACTGAGTATCGGTAGCATGCTTTCTCAACAGCACCCTGAACCTCTCCGCATTGAAGTCATCAAGAGGAGCATCTACCTCGTCTAAAACGTAGAAGGGGCTGGGCTTTATACTCAATAAGGAGAACACTAGTGCAATACCGACAAGTGCTTTCTCTCCTCCAGAGAGAAGTTGCAGCTTCTGAACTTTCCTTCCGGGCCTCCTTACAGTTATTTCCAAACCGGTCTCAAGAAGATCTTCACCCGGGATGATTTTGATTTCTCCTTCCCCACCGTCAAAAATCTCCTGAATGTAATGGCTGAAGTTACTGTTCACGTTGTTGAACGTCTCCATGAAAATGTTCTTGGCCTTCGCATCAGTTTTATCAATCAGCTCTATCAACTTCACCTTGGCCTCTTCCAGATCTCGCTTCTGCTCATCGAGTTCCTGATACTCTTTGTCCACAACTCCATACTCGTCTATTGCCTCAAGATCAACACTGCCAAGAAACTTCAGCTTGTTTTCGTAATCATCAAGCTCCACTTTTACATCTTTAAGGTTCTCTTCTGACAGGATCTGAATCTCGCTCGCATCTTCTTCAAACTCTTCTCTTACCCTTGAGAGCTTCATTTCACTTTCCTGAATATGCATTTCGATTTGATGAGATTGCTCACGAAGCTTCTCTCTTTCATCCTTCAACCTGTTAATCTCTTCTTCGGCCTCCTGAAGGGCTGATAGTCTTTGCTCCTTCCCCTCTCTTTGATATCTAATGCTGGAGAAGAGATTCTCTGTTTCCTTCTTGACCGATGAAAGCTCCCGTTCCTGATCGGCTACTTGCTTTCTTAGGCGTTCTGTCTCCGACTCAAGCTCAGTTACCTCCCTAGACAGGAGCTCAATACTTTCCTGATCGTTCTTCTTCTTCTGAATTAGAGATGCGTGTTCCTTCGTAAACTGTTCGTGTTTCTCATATAGAGTTGAAAGCCTTAATCTAGTGTCTACTATTGTCTCTTGGAGCTGTTCAAGAGCCTTTTTCTGTTTCTTCAACTCTTCGGATTCGGCCTCGACTTTCCTTTCCAAATCCAATCGTTCTTCTCTCAGAGAAGTCTGCTCTCCAACAAGAAGCTCCTTCTTTCTCGAATTCTCCTCCAACCTTCTTGTATACTCATTCTCGAGCTTAGTTAGTTCCGATATCTCCTCTTCAACTTCCTGTGCAGATTTAAGGAGCTCACTAATCATTCTGTTTATCGCGGCCCCTTTGGAGGCAAGTTCGTTCAGCTCTTCCTGCAATGTCTTGAGGTAGCCGCGAACTTCAATAGTCTCATCTTTCAGTCTACCTATCTGCTTACCACCGAGCTGGATCTCTTTCACAAGTTCCGTTTCTCTCTCTAGAAGCTCTTGAATTCTTCGTTTTCTCGAAAGCAAATCGGTTCTCGTCTCTTCCCCAATGAAGCCACCAGTAATCGAACCGCCAGCACTCAACAATTGACCGTCAACAGAGACTATTCTTCCCGAGAAGCCTGCTTCCTTCCTCATCTCGATTGCATCATCCAAACTTCTGGCGACAACTGAATTCGCAAAGAGATACACCGGGAGCTTCTCGAAGCCAAAGGGAATATCAACCAATCTGGCTGCGTAGTTTATGAATCCAGGATGCGACTCCACTTTGGTGAAGTTCCTGAAGTTCCCTTCAATCATGTCCATAGGAAGCAACGTAACACGGCCGATCTTATATGTCTTGAGAAACTCGATGACTCTCTTTGCGGTTATGGAATCATCAACCACGATATCTTGCATTCTATAACCGAGAAGAATAGTTATCGCAGTTTCGTATGATTCTGGTACCTGGATGAGATTCGCAACCACATCTCTCAGGCCTGCAAAACTATCCTTTCTCGAGAATACCTCTCTCACAGCCTTGGAAAAACCCTGATACTCTTCCTGTTGTCTTTCAAGTAGGGATCTTTCCATTTGAGAACGCCTTAACTCATTTTCATCTTTAGAGAGTTTCTCTCTTGCTTTCTCAAGCTCCGTATCTAGTTCATTCAGACGTTCTCTTGACGCACCAATATCTCTCTCAACTTCGCGCTGCTTCTCGGTGCTTTCCTTACCTTGTTTGGCGAGTGATTCAGTCTCATCTTTGAGAGTCTCAAACCTCGCGCTCTTAGCTTCAAGCTGACTCTCGATTAACCTTAGTCTCTTGCCCGTATCCTCACGGCTGTTATCGAGTCTCTCAAGCTCATTCTCTATCTTGGAAAGCCTTTTCGAGATTGACTCAAAACTCTCCTGGTGTTTCAGCCATTCTCGTTCACGCGCACTGTAATTCTTCACCAGCGAGTCTCTCTCTTCTTCAGAAGAGGAAAGGGCGGCTTCTTCATCAGAGATCTGCTGCTCAAGACTATCAATAATCAGTTTGATCTCATCCTTTCTCTTATCGAGATCATCGATTTCCGATCTGAAATTATCTATCCTAGTGGAGACTTCAATTAGTCGGTTCTCTTTCTCACTCAATCTTCGAGTGTACATTTCTTTAAGCTCGAGCAAGTCATTCTGACGTTTTTTATATTCTTCAAGAAGTTTCGTAAAACCCTCAATCTCTTTGTCGACCTCAGAAAACTCCGCCCTCAGGGCCGACCAGTTCGATTCACCTTCAATTAGCTTTTTCTGAAGATCCTTCAGTTCATCTCGTGCTTTGTCAAATCTTTCTCTCAGACTAATAAGCTTCTCTTCTTCCAGTCTTGCGATATTGCCAAAGTAAAGGTTCTTGAGTTCCTTTTGTTTCGCAGAATACTCAACAAACTTTTCTGCCCTCTTCGCTTTCAGATATAGCGACTTCCTTTGCTTGCCAAGCTCGAAGATAATGTCTTCAAGCCTGCTCAGATTCTCTTCGGTTGCCGCCAGTTTCCCGAGTGCTTCCTTTTTCCTCTCCTTGTAAACAGCCGTGCCTGCGGCCTCTTCAATGAGAGCCCTTAACTCGTAAGGTGAGGCTGTCACGACCTTATCAACCTGTCCCTGACCAACAATCGAGTAGATATCCATCCCTACTCCTGTCCCCTGGAACAACTCTCTGATATCTCTCAGCCTAGACTGCTTGTCGTTAACTTTATACATCGACTGCCCGTCCCTGGAAATCTCTCTTGCTATTGAGAAGGTCCCTTCATCCGACTCGAACACCAGTCTTACTTCAGCAGAGTTTGATGGCGGAAACCTCTCCGAACCGTTGAAGATCACATCCTCTCTACTGTCAGCACGGATGTTCTTCATCGACTGTTCTCCGAACATCCATCTTATTGCATCCACAACGTTCGACTTGCCGCTTCCATTCGGCCCGACCACAGCTGTAATTCCCGATGATACGTCAAATTTCGTCGGCATGGCAAAACTCTTGAATCCCTTGATGTAAACTGAATCAAGCTTGAGCATAGACTCCCCCCAGAATCCTTTCCCCGATAGACTTCATGTAGAAAGGCAAATCGACATCCTCTCCATTCTCGACAAAGGAGATTGAAATCCCCTCTCTAAATGCTCTTGCGAGAATTCCCTTCTTATGGCCTGTGAACCATTTGCTGTTCGATCTATCAAGGCAAAGAGAGCGACGATTATTCTGCACGCAGAACTCTCTTAAGATCTCAAACATCAGCCTATCTCTGACAAGTTCCCCAAGAGCAGGGTGAAAAGGACCTGCAACTACATTTGCCACCTGTCTTCCGTAAAGACAGATCCCTACTCTACTAACTTTCACTTCAGACAGCAAAAGCAAAAGATACATCTTCCATAGAATCTCAAGTGACTCTTCAATTCCTTTCGGCGTGAATCCTCCAAGATGATACTCTTCTTCGAGAATCGATCCTTTCAGTACAACGACCGGATGAAGCCTCACACAAGATGCACCGACTCTGATTGCTTCCTTTGTCGAGAACATGTCCTTCGCCTCGCAATCTCCAGATAATCCTGTCATCAAATGGATCCCGTAATCAATTCCATTCTTTCTCAATAATCGAGCGGCTTCGTAAATCTCGTTTGTGCCATGATCTCTGTGACACCTTCTCAGAACATCGTTGTCGAATGACTGAACTCCTAATTCCACAAAGGTTATTGGGTAAGATCTCATACGATTAATCGTCTCTTCAGTAAGCAGTCCCGGCGAGGTGGAGAATCTTATACCTCCAATGATTCCTTTCTTGAATAATCTGTCTGCAATTTCAAGGTACATTTGCTGACGGCCTTCACCTGAAAAGGTGCCGCCATAGAAAGCCAGTTCTGCCTTATGGGGATCCCTGAAAAACGAAAGGTATCTCTCGACAGTTTCACGAACCTCGGCTTCATCGGGAAGTCTACTTACTCCCGTAGCCGAATGTTCATTACAGAAAGTACACCGCGTTCTGCAACCCTCATGTGGAACGAAAATCGGAATGATATTCATGCTAATATTATAAACCGATCGAGCGCTATTTAACAAAGATACTTCAACAAATCTTAAACAGCGTGCTTTTCGTGTTACTTTTCAGGTGGTACAATCAAACAATCAGGAGGAATGATTATGGTTCATAATGAGTCTTTATATGGGAATAGAGGAGTCGATAATAATTCCTGGCCGGGATCGGTCAGTTAATCTTTGCTTTTGTAGCTTTTAGAAGATTAAAAGGCCGATGGATAACCATCGGCCTTCTTTTTTTTTATAAGGGGTGAGAGAATGGAAAGCACAGGGAGACTAAGCACAAGGATACTGGAACACCTGAGAGACCCGCAAGTAAAATCGGCAGTTAGAGTTAAGTCCGCACTGCTGGGAGAAGCAAACAACTTCCTTCGGGGAAAAGGCTTTGTGGAACTTCTTCCCACCGTTGTATCTCCAATAACCGATCCACTGAACCATGAAGTTCATAACGCGAAGTTTCGTTATTACGATCAGGAGTATCGTCTAACGCAGTCTATGATTTTCCACAAGCAGTTGGCATGCAAGTCATTTGACAGGATCTTCATAGTATCTCCTAACGTGAGACTAGAGACTTCTGAGAAGGCGCTGTCGGGAAAACATCTTTTCGAATTCAGTCAGATCGATCTGGAAATCAAGAACGCGTCCAGAGATGACGTGATGTTACTTGTTGAAGATCTGCTTGCCAGCGTAATTACAACAATTAAAGAGAGCTGTAAAAGGGAACTGGAGTATCTGTCTTCAGACCCTTTAGTACCCTCCCGACCATTCGCAAAAGTGAAGTTCATGGATGCTTACGAACAGTATGGAAAAGACTTCGAAACCGTTCTGTCCTCCAGCTTCACTGAACCCTTCTGGTTGATAGACTTCCCAATATGGGAGAGGGAGTTCTACGACCTCCTGTCTGATGATGGGAAGACACTCAAAGACATGGACTTGATTCTTCCAAAAGGATTCGGAGAGACCTTGTCTGGTGGAGAGAGAGAGTGGGAACACCCAAGGATTATTAACAGAATGGAATTCAGAGGTACTGACCCCGAAGAACTTGCCTGGTACATGGAGATAGCAGAAATGAGAGAACTCATTCCAACAGCGGGTTGTGGAATTGGAGTCGAAAGACTTGCCAGATATGTATGCTCTCTTGACAACGTCCTGAAAACCAGGCTATTCCCGAAAGTCCCAGGGCAGAGCTGGATATAACGAAAACTCCCCCTTACAGGGGAGTTCTGGCTCCAGCGGAGGGACTCGAACCCCCAACCGTCCGGTTAACAGCCGGATGCTCTGCCATTGAGCCACGCTGGAACACATTAATTATTGTAACTCGAATCTAAAGTTATTTCAAGTAGCCAAAGCTACTGATTGGAGGTTTCGATTCTTCCAACTGGTCGAGTAGCGACAAGTGAAGTTCCCTCACCGTCGATGTCATCTATCAAAACGTCCCCTATCTTCACCGGCGCCTCAACGGCTATTCTGCTGATTAAACTCATCTTTTCGAGTATTAGGGCTCTGTCAATTGGGCCTGTGGTCTTCGCTGAAGCAAGAGGGAGTTCCCCGTTCAAAACTCTCACGCTGGTTGTAAGTATTCGTTTCGGCATTACGAGTTCATTGAGTGCGTATTCCTGACCTCTTGGACATTTGTTACCAGTTACTTCGTATTTCTCATCCTTCTTTCTTACAGATATCTTGCAACCTACGGGGCAGATCACACAGGTAATATGTCGTTTCATGTTAACACCTCTACAGTCAGTTGTCCTGCATCCAGGAGAGGAGCCAACTTATCCTTGTTTATGACCACTTGGATCATCTCACTTGGAACTCCGTATGAAAAACGCTTTTCGTAGTTCAACTCCTTTAGTACTACTCTTCCCTCATCCATGGGCTTCCTCAGTCTTATGTACAATCTCAAGTGTTCTTCCATATCGACAATGCTTGGAACCAGTACTCCCACGTTTTCTCCTCTTATGACCGGAACTCGGTCACCTGACGTGTTCTCACCAAGCGAGAAAAGAGCAGCATGTCGGCCAGCTATCCAACCCTCAGCTGCCACATAATCAACCAGGTCAAACACAGCCACATTGTTTCCTGCAGCGAAGACACCTTCTATGCTACTTTCACCGGTATTGGAAACGATGAAACCTCGATTAACAGGATCTATCATCAAATCATTATCGAAATCCTCAACCTGTGGCAACAATCCTGCCGATAGAATCAGCGTGTCTGTCTTCAATTTCTTCGAGGTGCCAGGAACAGGCGTGAATTTCTCATCGACTCTTGAGATCTCAACTTCCTCAAGCCTTCCGTTGCCATAAATGCCAGTAACCGTTGTCGACAGAAGAAGCGGGATACCATAGTCCTCTAGACACTGAACAATGTTTCGCGTAAGCCCACCTGGATACGGCATTCGCTCAACTACTGCCACAACCTCGACACCCTCAAGGGTTAGTCTTCTGGCCATTATCAACCCAATATCCCCCGAACCAAGTACAACTGCACGTCTTGACGGCAGATAGTTCTCCAGATTGACAAATCTCTGTGCCAGTCCAGCTGGCAGAACCCCAGAAGGTCTATCTCCTTGTATCAGCAATGACCCAAATGGTCTCTCTCTTGCACCGGTCGAAATCACGAGAGCCCTTGACTCTATTTTGAAGGCACCTTGTGGTGACAACACCAAAGCTTCCTTCCTCCGGACATCAATTTCCCGAACATATGATTCACCTATCACATCTACCCTTTCCTGACTCATCTCACTCTGTAGTCGAGCTGCAAACTCCGGACCAGTAAGTTCTTCATGATAAAACTGAAGTCCAAAACCATTGTGAATGCACTGATTCAAGACGCCGCCAACTACTGCCTCTCTTTCGAGCAGGGTTACTTTGACACCCTGTTTCGCTGCGCTGAAGGCACCGGCCATTCCTGCGGCTCCCCCGCCAATTACAAGTACGTCTGTGATGAGTCTCTTCATTGTCTCACCTTCTCGCTTACTATCCAGCTTCTTTCATTGTTCTGTCTAATCTCCGACAGGTCTTTTTTCAGCTCTCTGGACAGAATTCTGGCAATACTTGAACTGCAAAATCCGCCCTGACATCTTCCAAAACCAGCTCTTGTTCTAAACTTAACTCCATCCACAGTCCTCGCTCCATCTCTTATTGCCTGAATCACCTCTGTCTCAGATACCTCGTTGCACTGGCATACTATCCTTCCATAGGCGGGATCCTTGTCAATGAGTTGTGATACTCGCTCAAACGAAAGCTCTTTTATTCTCTCTCTCTCTTTGATGCTAGAAACGAAATCATCTCTTTCGACCAGGCGAATTCCTGTTTCGGGGACTATTCTAGTCACAACATATTCTGCAATTGCCGGTGCTGCAGTTAATCCGGGAGACCTGATGGCTCCAACCGTGATGAAGTTCTCTAGTTCTTCTGCCTTTCTTATGTAGAAATCCTTCTGATCTGTCTCCGGTCTTAGTCCGGCAAAAGACTTGACATACCAGCCTGGATTGTCTATTCCGGGGATCAGATACTCCCCGGAATTTCTAACAGAGACCAGCCCCTCATAAGTAGTACTTACATCTTCAGGAGTAAATCCCGGCAACTCGACAGAAGTGGGACCAAGTAGAACTCCTCCATCAACCGTTGGAACAACGAGTCTTCCTTTCCCTTCGGCAGTTGGGAGAGGAAAGATAATCCTATTTACAAGCGAACTTGCTTTCTTATCCAAAAGAATGTACTCTCCCTTTCTCAATTTAACGGAAGGCACATCAACTCCGAAGCTTGATGCAACTCTCTCGAAGAATACCCCCGCAGCGTTTATCACTAAATCAGCCCTTAGCTTTCTTCCCGATCTTAGAAGAACCTTCTCAATCCTCCCATTTCTCATAGTACCGCCCACTACCTCATCGCTTGTGATTATTCTGCCTCCGTTTTCAGAGACGTTTATCGATGAAGAGATAGCTACCATCCATGGCTCGGTAATACCGGCACTGCTGCAAAGAAGTGCAAAGTTGAACTCATCAGAAATGTATGGTTCCAGACTCTTCAGTTCACTCTTCTCAACAATTCTGAGTCCTTCCACACCATTTCTGATGCCGTTTTCAAGGAGCTCCTCAAGTCTTGGCAGTTCGTCTCTGCCTCTGGCGACCACAAGTGACCCTGTCCTCTTAACAGGAAACTTTAGCTCTTCAGAAAGCCTGGTAAACATCGAATTCCCGGCGGCACAAAGTTTCGCTCTTAGAGTATCTGGCGGATCATCGTAACCACCATGCAAAATCGCCGAATTCGCCTTGGTAACGCCTTGACCTATATCCTCGGACTTCTCAACCAGAACGACTTCAATTTTGTATCTTGTGAGTTCTCGGGCAATTAGCGAACCGACAACTCCACCACCAATAACCACCGCCTGCATCCCGGCACCTCCAAAAAGAAAACCACGCCATCAACTCATGGCGTGGTTTTCTCATAAACTCTACCACGTTTACTCGAATTATATCACAAATGTTTTTTCAGATTACGGGATACCTTAAAAGCAAAGAGCACATAAGCGATCTACAGAACATGTTGTATCATCGATTAAGGGAGGTTTACTATGCTTAAGGGAATCATTGCAGCTTTGTGGGATAGAAAAGAGAGGCCGGAAGCCGTTATACCGGAGACGGTTTTTTTTCTCAATGGAGGCCTGTTTGAAGTTCAAGAGAGAATAGACCAGTTCAAATCTGCTGGCAAAAGGGTATTTGTTGATATCGATTTCGTGTCAGGACTTTCTGGAGATGAAGACAGCGTTATCTACCTTAAGAAGAGCGGGGTAGATGGGATAATAACGGCTAAACTAAGGATTTTTAAGCAAGCCGTTAACGTTGGTTTGAATCAGAGCTTGTTGAGGTTCTTCGTTCTTGACTCGAGGGCCGTTGACAAAGGAATACAGCAAATAGTATCTAATGGTGTAAGAAATATTGAGATACTCCCTGGAATTGTTGCGGCGAAAATCGCCCCAAAGATCAGAGCACACGCACCCGACATAACGATAGTCGCCGCTGGACTCATCGATACCGCTGAAGAGATTGAGACTCTCAAAAAACACGTGGATGCCGTATCCACAAGTTCCACGACCCTATGGTCCTACAGATGGTAATTATCTGCTGATTCTTGGATCAAGCACATCCCTAAGACCATCTCCGAGAATATTCAGGCTCAGTACGATTATGGCGATCATAAGACCGGGAAAGAGGACGATCCATGGTGCGCTAAGTAGATAAGATGTGCTTTGACCTACCATACCTCCCAAAGTAGGTTCTGGTGGAGGTAAACCAAGACCAAGAAATCCAAGAGATGCTTCTGTAAGAAGGGCAGTTGATACGTTTGTTGTGAAAGTGACTATGAGTATAGAGGAGATGTTTGGAAGGATGTCGGTCAACATTATTGAAATACCCTTCTTTCCCAACGCCTTTGATGCCTTTACATATAGACTGTCCTTCAGAGACAAAGTGGCTCCCCTAACAGTCCTAGCAAAAATCGGGACGTAGACCAACCCTATTGCAAATATCAGATTGGCCATGCTTGAACCAAATAGTGCAATAATGAAGAGAGCCAGTATCAACGAAGGGAAGGCAAAAAAACTGTCCATGATCCTCATGATTATCAGATCAGTCCAGCCGCCTATGTAGCCGGAAAGGAGTCCCAACAAGGTCCCTATAATAGCAGATAGTGCAATTGCGCTGGACGCAATGATCACACTCTTCTGAACTCCATATATTGATCTTGAGAACACGTCTCTTCCAAACTGGTCTCCACCAAACAGATGACTCCAGGTGGGTTTGCTCATGAAAGAATCCATATTCATCTTATACGGATCGTACGGAGCAAACAAACCAGGAAGCAGAGTCACCATGATTATAACTATGATAATCGCCATACTCACTATGTAAATTGGATTATTGATAAGTCTTCTGAATACATTAAGCAATCTCTCTCACCTACCGAAGTTCGACACGAGGATCGATGAGTGTGTATATTATGTCTACCGCTATGTTCAACAAAACTATCAGAATACCTATAAAAAGAACAATTCCCTGAACAACTGGGTAGTCCCTTTCGTTCACTACATTGAGAAGAAGTCTTCCCATTCCCGGAAGCGCAAACATATTCTCAATAACGATTGTCCCGCCAAGAAGATATCCAAGCTGAATGCCGGAAAGCGTTACCACAGGAACCAGAGCGTTTCTCAGTGAATGCTTAAAAATAACATTTCGCACACTTACCCCCTTTGCTCTTGCCGTCCTAACATAATCCTGATTCAACACGTCCAGCATCGAGGTTCTCGTAATCCTTAAGATCTGGGCGGCAACCATCAAACCCAATGTGAGCGAAGGAAGAAACATCACTTGAAGATTGGAGATTAGATCTACTCCCGGTCTTACATAGCCAAAGAGATTGAAGCCGTGAAAGGTACCTGAGAAGAGAACTATGAAGATCGCCCCCACCCAAAAGGATGGGGACGAAAGACCGATGAGGCCGATTATCCTTACGAAATTGTCAATGAAACCATTTCTTTTGATTGCAGATATGATTCCCATTGGAATACCAAACAACATAGCGAATCCAAGAGAGAATAATGACAGTTCAAGAGTAACGGGAAATCTCTCTCTAATTAGTTCGGTTACGGTTCTTCCCGTTCTAAGTGAAGTTCCTAGATTGAAAGAAAGGAGGTTTCTCACCCATATTCCATACTGAACGACTAAAGGCTTATCTAGACCATATTCAGTATAAAGCTGCTCTATTTGGCTTTCACTAAGATAGTTCTGAGTTCCGAGCATCATGTCCACCACATCGCCGGGAACTATGTGGATTGCAATGAAAACCAAAAATGTTACTAAGAGAACAGTGGGGATTGCCGAAAGCAACCTCCTGGCAATGTATCCGAACTCCATTCTCTACCTGCTCATTACTCTTTGTGAGTTTCTCTCAAGAAAACAAGACTCTCGTTAGCCAGAGATCTGAACCCTTCAACAGCGTTATTCGAAGCGAATATCGTGTTTGCCGAATACAGGAACAGAATCGGTGAGTCTTCCACAAGCTTTTTCTGGAGCTCTCCATAGATCTTCTGTCTTGCAACAATATCCGACTCGCTTCTTCCTCTGTCAAGGAGTTCATCGACCTCGGGATTGCTGTAAAGGAATACATTGGTTGATCCACCGGTTCTGAAGGTCCTGTTGAACTGAATATCCGGATCAATAGAACCGCTGTTCATGGAAATGAAAGAATCGAAATCGCTTTCTCTCCATTTGCTAATGAAGATACCCCATTCCACAATGTTTATCTTTGCTGTGACGCCAACTTCTGCAAGCTGAGCTTGAATAACTTGGGCAACTTTGTCGAAGTTATATCTCTGGGCAGCAACTATCTCAAACTCAAAACCATTTGGATAGCCTGCCTCCGTTAGCAGCTGTTTCGCCTTTGCTGGGTTGTAAGTGTACTCCTCAAACTCATTTGGCTGGAGCGCCCAAAAATCAAGTTCCGGGTTTAGAGGACCTGTTATAGTTGCTTCGTCGAATGCAACCGCCTTGACGATCATCTCTCTGTTTACTGCATAATTCAGAGCATTCCTAACCTCTGGCTTACTTAGAGGACCTCTGGTTGTGTTGAACCCCAACAAGTAATAGCTTAGAACAGGTGTTCTATATATCTTGAATCTGTCTGAGGGCAGTTGTCTCAAACTAAGCGGCTCGCTAATCTTTGCCAGATCGACATCTCCGTTTCTTAGCGCGGAGACCCGTGTTACCTCCTCAGGCATGATCATCATCTTTATTTCGCTTAGATAAGGAAGTCCCTCCACAAAGTACTCAGTGTTCTTTCTCAGCGTTATGTAGTTACCTGCTACAAATTCGGCCATAAAGAACGGGCCTGTTCCATTCGTCACGAGCTGAAGATTTGCTCCTGACTCTACAAAACTCTTCGAAAGTATTGCGCTATTGACACCTGCAAAGTTAGGTAAGAGAGAAGAGGCCATTGGAATCTTCAACTTGAACTCGACTTTGTTGCCTTCTATGACCTTTATAGATTCGACTTCACCATAGTAAGTGGCTGCGGGAGCTTTCACTTCCGGGTCTCTAATCCTTTCAAATGTGAACAAAACATCTTCAACGGTTAGGGATTCTCCGTTGTGGAATTTGACTCCTTCTCTGATCTCGAACACGATGGTATAAGGATCGACAACTTCGAAGTCTACAGCAAGGTTAGGTATTAGGTTCATGTTCTCATCGTATTTCAGGAGACCGTCATAGACGTTTTCAAGAACTCTATGCGAAGCAAAAGCAGTCACAAGAGTCGGATCGAATCCTACAGGTTCGGTTTCGATAGCCATCACCAATACGCCGCTTACTGCGAACAGCGCTACAGACAATACAGTTATTAGAAGCATTGCCAGATACTTTCTCACACTAACACCTCCCAAGTTTAGATGCTATTGATTTCTGCTTTCCAACAAAATAGGATCATTTGGTCTTTCTACGTCGTATATTAACATCCTGTTTCCCGATTTCACTATCATAAGCCTCCCCGAGACTGAGATTTCATCTACCTGCGTAAGCTCCAGATCTCTTAGCACAACTGGAGATGCCGGAGTGCTTATGTCAACAATCGCTACTCCTTTGTCGGTTGAAGCGTAGAGAATATCGTCTGAGACTTCGATCTTCAAGACAATGTAGTACCTTCCAACGGTGCTCTTCAGCGATCTCAAAGTATCTATGAGTTTCAGTCCACCGTTTATGCCCGCTTCCCCGGAAAAGACAATGCCGTCCTTCTCGGCAACGGCTCTAGAATAACCTTCGAGAGAAAGATCGAAGCTTGAAGTGCGATCGACGTATCCCGTCCCTTCTCTCTGAAGGATCTTTATTCCTGAGAGAGCATCGGCCAAATAGATTCTTGAAAGGTCCTCAGTAACGAACAAATCTACCGGCGTTGTCCAATCTCTGTAAACAACATCCATCCCTTCGGGAATTCCGCTGCTATTAAGGGAGACTCTGACAACGACTCCAGCGCTCTTATTGTCTAGAATCCAAAGGTAACCTCCCTCAAGCACTATTTTGACCGGAGAGGTATTTGTTGCGATCGTTCCAATAACCTTTGCCTCACCCGAACTATAATCAATGGTTGTTAGTCTTCCCGTCCCTTCTATCACGTAGACAAGATTACCTTTGACCACAACAGGCACTTCACCATCATAGTTATAACGAACCTCCATGATATCGAGGCCCGAAGTATCCAAAGAAACTATATTCAATGCCTCTCCGAAGTAGATCGCTGTTACACTTCTTTGATCATGAAGTTGCGGTTCTCCAGAAGACTGCGTTCTGAACTGAACTGTTGAAGTTGATGCAAGCAGACTCCCGTCCCTCCACAGCTCAACTTTCCAGTAATACGTACTGTCTTCCTTCAGTCGGTCCTGATACTGAAATGAGTTACCCGCTGTCGTAGCTACTAGAGACATCTGATCTTGAGACTCGCCCAGATAAATTCTGAACTCTCCCGCCTGCGCTCCCGTAACCTTCCAAGAGAAGACAGGTCTGATATCGGCAACTGAATCTGCAGCTGGAGCCTCTACCTGCAGATCGACTTGACTCGTTACCACATAAAGGGTCCTCGTCTCTGAGGTAACTGTGTTTTCGCCGTCCGTTGCCACAACGTACCATCTATAGATTCGATTCATGATTAGACCGGATATTCTGATTTGATTTGTCTGCATTGACTCTCTATAAAGCTCAAGATCAGATCCCGAACCAAAATACACCGAATACCTCAGCTGATCTCCGTCAGGATCATAGCCTGACCATGTCAAATCAACATACGTTTCACCGATCGCCCTTCCATCGACGGGACTGATTAAAGACAGTTCTGGAGGTCTGTTTTCAACTGAGAATCGGAAAGTCTCGCTTCTTATTGTGGCTCCACTATTGTCTGTCAACTGAACGAACCATTCATATGTTCGTCCCGGAAGAAGCCTTCCTGTTTGATAACTGTCGCTCGAAACCGTGTAACGTGAAAGGCTACCCAGTTCTCCAAAATAGACTTCCTTCTGCCTTATCATTTCTGTATCACCGTCTAAAACCCATTTCAATGTTACTCCCGAAGCCGACACTTTTTCTCCGTTCCTCGGCGCTTCAAGCAACACTCCAAACGGCTGTCCGGAAATGAAACTGACCGGCTCGCCTGCATACTCGACGTTGTCTCTCAAGACAGATACAGCCCAGAAGTACTGTCTACCATCCTCAAAAGATAGTTCGGGTCTGTATTTGTTGTCCTGAACAACTCTTCTGACAATGGGGTTATGATCTGAATCATAAAGTCGGAAGACGTATCCCGAACTCTGTTGTGAATATGACCAAGAGAACTCTCTGTCGTTCTCGAATACTCCACCGGAAGGATAAATGTAGTCTAGTCCCGAAACACGGCTTTTTATCGGTATTTCGAGAATCCCTTTTTCACCTCCGGGATCCTCTGCCACGATTGTCAACAAGTAATCCCTTCCGGAAATGAGGTTGGTTATGACATATCTCTCAAGGTTATTTCCGATAGCTACCGGGCGCCCCAACGACTCTTCGGCAAGGTCGACATATACTCCCACCTCAAGGTCTTCTCCTTCAGGATCGTCCAGCTCCCATTCAACAACAAGAGGCGTCGTTGCCCCCTCCAGGAACATGCGAGAAGGTTGAAGAAGCTTGATGACTGGCTTCTGGTTGCCTGTAACAAACGATGAGTACCTGCTCTTGGAGCTCTTCCCACCATCATCAATAATTTCCACGGCCCACTCATATCTTCGCCCAGGTTCAAGCTCATCGATAGTGAAAGAACTCTCTGAGGCAGAATACTCTTTCTCAACGAATTCGGTTCCGCGCAAGTAGATCTTTGTTGAAACGATTACCCCGTCCGGGTCGTTACCTTCCCATCTCAGGGTCAGATCCCTTGTAGAGACTTCCGAAGCACCGTCCATTGGGAATATGAGGCGCGGAACCTCGGGTGGGAGGTTTTCGGTCTCAAAAGACCAGATTTCTCCTGCAATTTCGGAACCGTCCTTGATCAAATCTACCCGCCAGAAGTACCTGGTGTTGCTCAATATATCCTGAGTAAGCTCAATATCCGGTCCATCGAGGACGCGTTCGATGACTGTGTTGTTCATCTCGATGTCATTTGCAAGAACAAACCTGTAAGAAAGACCCTCTCTCTCTCCATCGATTTCCCAAATGAAACGGGTGTGCGACCGGGGTACTTCTTCTTCTCCAGGTCTGGGCGATACCGGTAGAACTAGTGCCAGCGACTTATCTCCCGTTCTGAAGACCGCTTCTTCGCTTCTGACAAATGCGCCCCTAGAGTCAGTCGCAACAACATACCAACTGTACTCTTCGTTTTCTCCAAGATCTCGTACTACACGTTCTTGAGAATCTATAGGTCCAATAACTCTAGAATCATCTAGCGACTTCAGATGAAGCTCATAGCTTATCGAGTCGCCATCTTGATCCTCGCCGACCCACCTGAAAGAGACAGCCGATGGCTCTACCCCTTCCCGAGAAACCGGGTTAACAACGGCTACACTAGGAGCTCGGTTTCCCGGTACTATTTGCATCTCTTTGCTTGCCTCGCCACCATGATTGTCACTGGCTTTTATGACTAAACTGTAACTAGTCCCCTCGTCCAGAGCTGAAAGAAAAACGGATGTCATTCTGCCCGAAGCAATCCTGACAGGTTCTTCATCTTCAGCCCCGAAGAAGACCTCGGTTGTAACACTATCCCCATCGGGATCCACTACGCTCCAAGTTACCGGTATTGAGGACTGCCCGGGAGGTGCAAAGGGATACTTCATATCAATTACAGGAGCTCTGTTTGAAGTCCGGAAGATCCACTCTTCGCTCTTCTTCTCCTTACCTGATGCGTCCCTCACTACAACATACCAGCTGTAAGTTGTGTGTCCTTTAAGAGAAGGAATAACTATATCCGTTGAATTCGTGGTTCCGATGAGGGAATGCCTCGACTGACCTTCCGCAAGATAGACATCGAAATAAAGTGGTTCGGGATAGTACTCGAGAGGAAGTGAGGTCTTCCATGAGAGGCTCCTCCTTCCAGCATCGAAATCGCTAGCTCCGCTTCTTGGGTTTTCCGGCGTAACTGCAGGAAGATCTGCCCTCATCTGTGTTGTGAAACTCTCAGTATAAGAAGTAGATTCACCTCCATACGAGTCCTTCGCAACGACTTTCCAGTAATACTTCGTCGAGTAATCAAGTCTCTTTAGTAACGAAACGTCAACCATCGTTTCGTGCGTTCCTCTAATGAGAAGGTCCTTCTCATCTAATCTTGGCTCTCTGCCAAAATACACGTCGTATACTAACTCATCTCCATCAGGATCATTGGAACTCCAGTTAAGTGTCAGATCTTTTAGGGGGACGTTTCCCAGGTTTCTGCCGGGTGGAATTAGCTCTGGTCTTCTAGGATAAGTATTCATGAGTACGAACGTCCAGATTTCACTTTCTGCAGATTTTCCGCCTTCTGTGTAAACCCTTACTTTCCACCAATACTGAGAATGAGGATCAACCTCAAACTCATGAGAGAAGGAAAATATCCCCTCAGTAGGGGAGGTCAGATCACCCTGAAGGTCAAGTGCCAATCTGGTCAAACTATTTCTGTCCTTGCCAGCGAAGACTTCTGCTAAGAGGCCATGCCTGGGACGTTCATATACAGCTTCCCATCTTAATTCTACCTTTTCAGCATATTGGATTCTCTCTGCATTTTTCGGAATTGGCGAGACATTCGAGATAAGTATTTTCGGTTCTGGAACGGGCCAGAGGAAAAATGCTGCAACTACGGCAGCTACTATTACCAGGAGCAAAGTAATGATAATCGGCACTATCGTGGAACCTCTGTAATAGTGCAACGTGAATCCCTCCTCAGACTCTTAGTCCAATCTCGTGCGAAATAGAACTGTCGGCATTCCGCTCTATTGTATCCTCGGATAACCGCAGGCCACTAAGTTTCTTGATATGGTTCGACTGAACAAGAAACTCGTTAGAAATCATCTCTATAGTGATGTACCCCAGCTCAACTCTTCTTGCAAAACCGTTCTTAGGATTATCATCTATCATCTCTACAACGGGCTTCCATGTCCCGGCATTAGCGTAGAATTTCTCTTCTCCGTTGCTCGAAATCATCCGCAATACGTGGCGGTGATTATGACCCATCACAACACCTTTCAGTTCACCTGGAACGATAGGCGGGGCTTTGTCACCATACATCAGAAAGAACTCACTGTTCATGGCCTTTTGAAAGCCTTTCTTTCCCTCCGCACCAAGCAGTCTTCTCCCTTGCCTATATAGATTGTCAGTCTTCTTCAACTTTCTGACTGCCATCACGATTCTCACCATCAGACTTCCGAGTTTCATACCGCCGTGCCTGTTCACAAACAACCCCTCAATGACCTTCAAAACCGGCCAGTTAGCATCTATCCAACGTTGTGCATCATGGCTCTTCAAAAGAATAAGAAATTGCCTTGACCACTCCGCCTGTAAGTCCGAGTCGACCTCATACACTCTCCTTAAGTATTCAAGCCACTGAAATACATCGAGAGTAGGGTGTACATTCTGATAATCCCTTACCACCTGCTCGGGAAGCTCGGTTCTCATGAGACATTTGTCAAAGTTCTCCATCATGAAACGGGCCATATAGTCACCAAAAGGCTGCATAAGATTGCCGTTCTTCCTATCTCTGAAGAATCTGTTCACAATGTCGTACTGATTGCCGTGAATGGCCAAAGTCTTGAACTCTCTGTCAAGATAATAAGGCAGGATTTCAACCTTCTCTTCGTCTCCCAGTAACTCCTTCAACTTGTGACGGAGTCTCTCACTGAAAAGCAAAAGGGAATCATGGTTTCCAACAACGTATTTCACTCTTCCACTCTCGGCGAACTCTCTGAATGCTCTGAACACTTCCTGATGTTTGCTCTCAATGGCATCGACAATCGATACATCGATCTCTTTCAGCAATCTGTCAAAAGGCAACATCCGTCTGCTTCTAATAAACTCTGATATCAGCAACTCAAGACCATCACCAACAATCACGATCTCGCCGAAACCTTTGTCCTTGGAGCTGAGTATCAGCTCGATGAGATCCGAATCGAACTTGAAGTCATCCTTTAACGTTCCGTCACCTATGTGAAGATCACTCAGATATAGTTTTTTCACCGTGGACCTCCTAATTTACATGATACCGCAAATCCTCTTTCAAGATTCAATATTTTGCGAAATTGCTGGTTCCAATATCGTTGTAAAGATGAGACAATATAACGATGGACAGGCTATGGTATTTGCTGGATCTTTCTCTAGCTTTGCCGCTCTTATTGAACGGTTTTGATGCGTTTATCGCAGCTCTTGGTGTATGTGTCTTTATTAGCTTTTCTATGCGCGGTTACGAGGGAATCACTTTTTCCGATCCAGATAAGCAGAAGGCTTCTTCCCTTGGATCCGTTGTTTTGTCTTGCTTATTCGGGGCTTTGTTGATTCGTTTATCACCATGGATAGCCCTACCTACTCTGGCACTTACCGCTCTGAGATACTTCTTTCTATACAGGCTTTCTCACGAGAGCTTCAATGAAGAGAAGTTGATGCTTATCGAAAGAGAACCAATAGAAACCAAGAAAGCCTACGATAGAATCAAGAGAGTACTTGACATAGTCCTCGGAGTCACGATACTCGTCCTGTTCGGCCCTGTCATCGGAGTAATTGTGCTGACCTCAGTTATCTCTAGCGGAAGGCCTGTATTTATTTGCCAGAAGAGGATCGGAAAGGACTGCAGGGAATTCGAAATGTATAAGTTTAGAACTTTTGAAACAAAGGCGGGTAAAGATAGGATTACTCGCCTCGGCAGATTCTTGAGACCTCTAAGATTGGATGAACTTCCTCAGATAATCAACATCATAAAGGGAGACATGAGCTTAGTCGGGCCAAGGCCAGAGCTCCCATCATTTCACAGCCTTGGAATGGAGAACATACCCGATTACCCACTAAGACTCTTAGTCAAACCCGGACTCACCGGTTGGGCGCAGATCAATTACAAGTACACAACAACACTTGAAGAGTACAAAGTAAAAACTGCTTACGACCTCTATTATGTCAAGAACAGGTCGTTGACGCTAGACTTCAGGTGTCTCTTGAAAACACCCTTTGCAGTGTTTCTGGCTCTGCTGAGAAGCGATGGCTGAATAGAAACGAGGGGCACCTGGCCCCTCGGATTAACTTCTTCATCATAGCTACCCTTTGGCGATTTCCTCAAGCTCCTTCTTTCTCTCAATTACGCTCTTGCTGTTGTTCTTGTAATGAGTATGGAGTAGTTCGTGTGAGAGGTGTCCTAGGGGCTTCTCCAAATACTCTTCGTAAAGCTTTAGAATCCCGGGATTTTCATGAGATTTCCTGATTTTGGAAGACCTGTCAATACTATATATTGCTTCCATTCTCTTTTCCAAATAACCAGGAACACTCGATTTCGGTTGACCGCCGCCACCTATACAGCCACCTGGACATGCCATTATCTCGACAAAATGGTAGAAGGCTTCACCTGAACGTATCTTGTCCATCAACTTGACAACATTGCTTCCACCATGAGCAATCGCAACTTTTACTTTAGTGCCCTTCATTTCTATTTCGGCTTCCTTCACACCTTCGAGTCCGCGAGCAAAGTCGAAGTCAAGTCGTGGCAGCTCTTCCCCGGTGTAAACCTCATACGCGGTTCTCAAAGCCGCTTCCATGACGCCTCCAGTTGCTCCGAAGATAGCTGCAGCTCCTGTTGAGATCCCAAGAGGATTGTCGTATTCTTCCTCTTCAAGCGACTCGAAGGGTATCTTATGCATTTTGATAAGTTTCCCGAGCTCCCTGGTTACCAGAACTGCATCCGTCGATTGGGCACCTCTTACCTGAAGTGTATCTCTCCCCTTCTCATCTTTCTTAGCAGTACAAGGCATGATGGAGACAAGGTAAATGTCTTCCGGCCTTTTACCAATCTTCTCAGCGAAGAAAGTCTTGACAAGAGCACTCATCATTTCTTGAGGAGACTTGGCAGTTGAAAGGTTCTCGGTGTACTCCGGGTATAGTTTCTCCATCATGTTAACCCATCCAGGGCAACAAGAGGTGAACATCGGGAACTTTCCACCTTCCTTAACTCTTTCGAGTAGTTCCGAGCCTTCCTCCAGAATTGTCAGGTCAGCAGAGAAATTCGTATCGAACACATAGTCGAACCCTAGCTTTCTGAGTGCAGCAACCATCTTGCCGGTGCTAACGGTTCCGGGAAGTTCTCCAAACTCTTCAGCCAACGCAACGCGCACTGAAGGAGCCGTCTGCGCAATGAGAACTTTATCATGTCTCTTCAGTTCGGCAACAACATCTCTGAACTCCATCCTTTCGGTAATAGCTCCAACCGGGCATACCGCTGAGCACTGACCACAATTTATACAGTCAGTAGCTGCAATAGGGGCTCCGAGAGCGGGTAAAGGCAGAACATGATATCCCCTATTTACAGGTGATAGAATTGATAGGCCCTGGAGTTCATCACATGCTCTAACGCATCTTCCACAATCAATACACTTGTTCATGTCTCTGAACAGCGATGGACTGGAAGTGTCATAAGAAACATTTCTGAGGGTCTTCGGGAACATGTCTTTAACATCGTATTGATATATCAGATCCTGAAACTCGCATCTACCATTCACATCACAGGTCATACAGTCATTGGGGTGATTTGAAAGCAGAAGACCAAGGTTGAATCTTACGGCCTTGTTCACTCTTTCAGAATTCGTCTTAATCTTCATTCCATCAGCGACCTGAGTTGCGCATGCGGGCGAGAGATTACGAGCTCCCTCAACCTCGACGACACAGACCCTGCATGATCCAACAACAGAGAGGGCAGGGTGATAACAGAGCGTTGGAATATCCATTCCAACTTCACGGCAAGCCTCAAGAATACTCTGATCCTCTTTCACGGAATAGTCCTTGCCGTTAATGGTAATTGTCACGGGCACCGAACAGCACCTCCATTCGAAATCTTCAGTTATTGAGAGAGAAGAAACTAGATTGTGATTTTTCTATCAAGTAGATTCTAGCATATTGATCGCCCCTTATGCCAGGTATTAGGTTAAAATTTACCCACAGGGAAACAAATGAAAGGCAACATGGTTAGACGTGTTAAACAGTATGCGAGTCTCCGACTAACGATTGTGAGGAGTTCTCACTAAAGGTATTCAGAACCCATTCCATTTGGGCATAGAACAGGAATAAGATTATAATAGACTTGATAACTATTATGGTCTCTATGGAGGTTTTGCGGTATGAGAAAATGGTTCTTCTGGGCGTTGTTGATGGTCGTGGTAGCAGTCGTATTTGCCATCAGATTGCTTCCTGATATGCTTAACAAACCCCCTGTAATGAGCATTCCAGACATGATAATCAACGAGGGTGACATTCTTTCTATAGATCTACACGATTACTCAAGCGACGAAAAGATGGCATCTCTCACCTACAGAAAGTTAGCGGGCCCTGGAGAAATCAGGGAGACATTCTATACATTCTCGCCGAGTTATCAGCAGTCTGGAAAACACACTGTGACGATTTCGGTTGCTGACCAGAAAGAGCAAACTGCCGAATCCACATTTGTCGTTACCGTTAGGGAAGTGAATCGTCCACCAGTGCTATCAGTGCCGGATCAGGTGATTGCGCACAACGAAACCGTTTCCATAGATCTTGATGAGTTCGCAGAAGATCCAGATTTGGATCCTCTTACGTACAGAATCTCTTCAGGCAGCGGTCAGATAATTGGCAGCAGCTACACGTACAAACCGGACTTTGCAACAAGAACAGAGGAGAGTATAACCATAACAGTTCTTGACGGTCGCGGGGGAAATGATGATTCAACATTCTTGATATTGAATAAGGCGTTCATTACAACTCCATCAACACCATCAGCTGACTCCACAACAATCGAGTCAGCAACAGCAGTCACCATTACTCCCGAAGGAACAGATACTTCTTCGCGATTAGTAACAGCTGAAACAAGAAATCTTCCACCGGTGTCGAGCATCCCTGATCAGACTCTGGACCAGGGCAATACACTCGTTCTGGATCTCCGAACCTTCATAAGGGATCCAGAAAATGATCCAGTTTCGATAAGAATTAGTTCGGGCCCTGGTGAGGTAGAGAGATCACTCTATTCATATACAAGTACCGAGAATGACTCAGGCATAAAGACCGTTGTTCTACAGATTTCGGACGGTCTAAATACTGTTGAAGATAGCTTTCAAATCAGTATCGCCACTAGAAACAGAGCACCGGTAGCTTCGAACATTCCCGAGAGAACGATTGAAGTTAATGAACAACTTACGCTTAACCTTGGCAGTTACTTCTCAGATCCTGACGGAGACGTACTTTCATACCAGCTTGTCAGCGGTTCCGGAAGAATCGCCGGTAGTCAGTATACTTTTCAATCATCTGATCCAGGAAGATACTCAGCAACTATCAGAGCCTCCGATGGAAAGGGCGGATCGGTAGACAGAACAGTGATCTTCAATGTAAGTCAAACAAATAACCCGCCTGTGATCTCAATTCTCCCGAGGAGGATTTCTGAGGGAGAAAGGCTGACGATTAACCTTTCAGATCACGCTTCCGATCCAGATAATGACCCGCTTAGCTACTCACTGGTTTCGGGTCCGGGAACAATTCAGGGAAGAACTTACACTTTTGACGCAGACTATGGCAGCGCGGGAAGCTACGAAGCGGTTATTTCAGTGAGCGATGGAAAGGGCGGATCGGCAAGAGCAACGGTAAGAATTGATGTCAGAGAGAGCAATAGGCCCCCTGTTTTGAACATACCTGGGTTCACGATAGCAGAAGGTTCTAGACTTGTTGTTGATCTGAATGAATACTCATCTGATCCGGACAATGACAATCTATCATTTGAGATCGTTCAGGGAATGGGAACGATCGAAGGAAGCAGGCTGATAATTGAACCTGGGTACGAGGATTACGGCTTCTACACATTCGTCGTAAGTGCTTCAGACGGTAAGGGAGGTACGGCAAATGCTTCTTTTGACGTGCTCGTTACGGATACGAACAGGCCGCCCGAATTCAATATTCCAGATCAAACCACAATAATCTCAAGAACTCTTCGGCTTGACTTGAGACAGTTCAGCAGCGACCCCGACGGAGACTATCTTAGATACGAACTAATCTATGGACCTGGAGTGTTGACCGGTAGCATCTACTCATTCATTCCTGAAACACTTGGATCAAGCACAGTTATGCTTAGAGCTAGTGATCTCAAAGGCGGGGAGGCCACGACAACCTTCACAATAACAGTAAGATAGATCGCCCGTAGGCAGAATATTGAGTCAAGAATTTCGCTCGCAACAATCTGGGAAACACTCCGTTTTCGAATAATGTCTCAAATCACGAAGGGTGAGCACCTACATACGAATATCTGGCTCTTATCGAGTTTCTGTGCAGAAATTCGGTCGTTTCGTTTCTTCAAACTCTATTGTATAATGAGGCTGTGCTTTAATCAAAGACTGTTAAGGAGGAATTCTGAATGAAGTTTTCGGGACTAACGATTGGTGTTCCAAAGGAGATTCTTGCTGGTGAGCTCCGCGTTGCAGTGACTCCTGATGTTGCAAAGAAGTTTGTTGAGAACGGCGCTAAGTTTGTCATTGAGAGTCGAGCCGGAGAGGGGGCATTCTTCTTTGATAGTGATTATTCAGCTGCTGGAGCTGAAGTAGTCTCAACCGCGCAAGAAGTCTATTCAAGAGCTAACTTGATTCTCAAAGTCAAGGAACCGCAGTTTAACAATTCGCTCGGAAAACATGAGGCCGAGCTAATCAATCGCGGAGCAACAATTGTTGCATTCTTGCACCCTGCACACGATGTCAACCACAAGGCCATAAGGATTATGGCTGAGAGAGAGATCACCAGTTTCACCCTGGACAGTATTCCAAGAATCTCAAAGGCTCAGTCCATGGACGCTCTGACCTCGATGAGTACCGTGGCGGGCTATAAATCGGTTATCTTTGGTGCAAACAGAATAAGAAAATTCATCCCTATGATGCCTACTTCTGCAGGTATGATACCTCCTTCTGAAGTGGTGGTTGTCGGCATCGGAGTGGCTGGCCTTCAGGCAATTGCGACCGCTAAGAGGTTGGGCGCAAAGGTGAAGGCACTTGATATTAGGCCCGAAGCGGCTGCTCAGGCAAAGTCGCTTGGTGTCGAGGTAATTCCATTCGACGTGCCGCAGGAACTGGCCATGGGAAAAGGCGGCTATGCTAAGAGGCTCCCAAAGGAGTGGTACGAGAAGGAAAGAGAGATTCTGTCAAAGCATTTGGAATCATGCGACATTCTAATTCTCTCAGCACTAATTCCGGGAGAGGTTGCCCCTATTCTGGTAACTGAACCAATGGTCGCTTCAATGAAAAAAGGCTCTGTGATTGTTGACATCGCTATTGATCAGGGGGGCAATTGTGCGCTTACAGAGGAAGGTAAGGAATACGATTACAATTCAGTGTGGTTGATTGGAATGCTCAACATCCCTGCCACACTTTCGATAGACTCGACCAGGATGTTCTCTAGCAATATCTGGCACTTCGTGGACAACCTGGTGAAAGATGGAAAGATCGTCACCGACTCTGATGACCAGATTGTGAAAGAGACACTTGTAACGCATGCGGGATCAATTGTTCATCACGGTACTTTGTTGGCCATGGGAGAGATAATAGAATAATTTTCACTATTCAATAAGAGGAGGAGTTCTATGCTCTTGGCTTTAGTAATTTTCCTGGTCGCCTGTGCCATTATAGGTTACAGGATAATATCTTCAGTACCCTCGCTTCTTCATACTCCTCTTATGTCGGGTATGAATGCGTTGTCGGGTATTACCGTTCTGGGTGCAATCGCTGTCTTTGCAACAATTGACTCTGGAATAGTCCGTTTCATTAGTGGAGCAGCTCTTGTTTTGGCAATGATCAATGTTGTGGGAGGATTCTGGGTAACAGATCGTATGCTGAAGATGTTTGATTCTAGTGTTAGGAGAAAGAACAAATGAGCATTATTATCATTGCAGCGATATTCATAGTTGGATTCATCCTTCAGATCCGATTAATGCAGTCTCCAAAAACTGCTCTTCTTGGCAATAGGATTGGAGCGGCGTTTATGGGAGCCGCGATAATATACACGATAATCGTTTACGGAGGCATGGGAAATTCCGCTCTTTGGCTTTGGTTAGTTATTGGAGGGTTTGCCGGAGTGTCACTCGGCCATGTAGTGAAGATGATTCAGATGCCACAAATGGTCGGAATGCTAAATGGATTCGGTGGTGCTGCTTCGGCGTTAGTTGCAATTGCAGGGAGCAGTCAGTTTCTAGGCGATGCAAGCTGGTACTTGTGGTTAACGGCTTCTCTTGCGCTTTCTGTTGGCGTATTAACTTTCACAGGAAGTATGGTTGCAGCAATGAAGTTGCAGGGTATCATTTCGGGAAAACCTGTCAACCTTGACGAAAGCGGGAAGTTAAAGCGAATACTACTCTTAACAGCCGCTGGAATTGTTTTAGTAAGCACCTTCATAACAGGAATCTACTCTGTTTGGGTAGTCTTCCTCTCGATAATATCGGCAGTCTATGGAGTAATAATGGCTCTTCGGGTTGGAGGAGCGGACATGCCAGTAGTTATCTCTCTACTAAACTCGTTCTCCGGAGTGGCTGCCTCGATAACTGGTTTCGCTGTTGAGGACCCTCTTCTCGTAGGAGTAGGGGCGGTTGTTGGAGTCTCAGGTCTTATTCTGACAAGAATAATGTGTCGTGCAATGAATAGGAACCTCAGCGCAGTGTTAACTGGAATAACTACTGTTTCAGACTCAAGAAGAGCGGAGAATCTGCTAAACGTCTCAAATGAACTTGAAGGATTCAATGAAGAGAAAAAGGGCAGTATGGAGATAGGAGACGTCATTAACTCGGCAAAGAGCGTGATAATAGTACCGGGATATGGAATGGCTGTAGCACAGGCGCAGGGCAAAGTCAAGGATCTGATTGACTGTCTGGAGAAGGCTGGAAAGCAAGTTAAGATTGGAATACATCCAGTAGCCGGAAGAATGCCCGGGCATATGAACGTCTTGCTTGCCGAAGTGGGCATCGATTATGACAAGTTGTACGATATGGATACGATAAATCCGGAGTTCGAAAACACTGACCTAACAATTGTGGTGGGTGCATGCGATGTTGTCAATCCTTCTGCTAATACGGCCAAGGGTTCTCCAATATATGGAATGCCAATTCTCGAAGTTGAGAAATCGAAGAACGTAATAGTGTGCAACCTAGATGAAAAACCAGGTTACTCCGGTGTAGAGAACACTCTGTATTCAATGAAAAACGTCATAACTATTTGGGGTAATGCCTCGGTAACTGTGCCAACTATTACTGAAGCATGCCGATGAGAAGTCCCCGAGTTTCACAGACGCCTCAGGGCGTCTGTTTTTTTTGTGGCTGGTGATCTCTCAGTGTGGTATATTCATTTAGGGGTGGGACAATGAAGAATGCTGTGTATGCGCAGTCAGGCGGCGTAACTTCTGTTATTAACGCATCAGCTTATGGGACGATTGTTGCGGCGCTTGAGAGTGAAGGAATCGACAGGATATTTGCCGGAATAAATGGTATCAAAGGAATCCTCAACGAAGAGCTTCTTGACTTGACGGAAGAAACACGGAGTGAGATAGACAGGATTCCCTACACTCCTGGCGCGGTATTCGGCTCTTGCAGAACGAAAATCGACAGCGATGAGGACTTCGATAGATTGTTCAGAGTCTTCGACGCTCATTCCATCCGTTACTTCTTCTATAACGGGGGCAATGATTCAATGGATACCGCCAACAAGATCGATAACAAAGCAAAAGAACTAGGCTTTTCATTGCAAGTGATAGGAGTACCCAAGACTGTTGATAATGATCTCATGGAAACCGATCACTGTCCTGGATATGGTTCCGCAGCAAGATTCACTGCGATTTCGATAATGGAGGCGACGAGAGATCTGAGATCAATGTACAGCGATTCCACAAAGGTTTTCATTATGGAGTCTATGGGGCGTCATTCAGGCTGGCTTGCTGCTTCAGGTTCACTCGCAAGTAGTGACCGATTCCACGGTCCTCAGATCATACTTTTCCCGGAAGTACCCTTCAACGAAGATGCCTTCATTGCAAAAGTAGATGATGTAATCGTAAGAGAGGGCTATTGTTCAATCGTTGCGTCAGAGGCTCTTAAGAGGCCTGATGGATCATACATATCTACTGCCGGATACTACGATTCCTTCGGAAATGTGCAGCTCGGGAAGATAGGGCAATACCTCGAAAAGACAATTCGCGATTCCTTGAAGTGCAAAGTGCATGTCGCTATCCCGGATTATCTTCAGAGGTCTTCAAGACACATTGCAAGCCTTATAGATTGGCAAGAAGCAGTTGAGGTAGGAGCACTAGCAGTCAGGGAGGCACTAGAAGGGGTAAGCGGAGTGATGGTCTCAATTCGCCGATTAAGTAATAGGCCCTATCTGAAAAAATACTGCACAGTTGATCTGGAGAGGATCGCCAACGGAACGAAAGACCTTCCTAGAGAATTCATCTCGGAAGACGGATTTCACGTTACTGAGGAGTTCAGATCCTATGCACTACCGCTCATACAGGGTGAAGCTCCAAATCTCTATCTACATGGTCTGCCCATATACGAGAATCTTGAAAGAAGAAAGGTGGAGAAGCTCCTCTGATATGAAGCTCCCCGTTCCGCATATGGCCGGGACGGGGGCCTTCTCAATTCGCAAGATCTCGGAAAAGTTGAAGATATTGATGTAGATGTCTCGTACTTAGGAAGTCTTTCTTCACTATTTCATATCCCTTGTTCCCCATTTCCTTTGCAAGACCGGGATCATCAAGTATTCTTCCAGTGTACTCAACGGTATCTTCAACGCTTTCAACGAGATAGCCGTTAATTCCGTGGTGAATCTGAAGAGGAATGCCTCCAACGTTTCCCCCAACTACGGGAGTCTTCTTCCACATTGCCTCGCTCACAGTCAAAGCAAAACCCTCGCGAAGTGATTTCTGAAGAACGACTTTGCTTACTCTTTGAGCTGCGTTCACCTCGATATCACTGATATTCTGGAAGTTCGAGAGAACCTTGATGTCGTAATCCATTCCACTGTATCTTAGAAGGTCTTCATAGATCTTCCAGCCCTCGGGATCATCCGAAGCCATCGACCCTATTAGCAGAAGCTGAAGCTCTCTAAACCTCTCCTTCAGCTTTCTATACGCATCTACAACTCCCAACGGATCCTTCCATGGATCGAACCTTGATACTTGAGTTATAACGGGTTTTCCACTCTCGATTCCGAGTTTTCTTAGTGCCTGTTGCATCTCTTCCTTCGATAGTTCTCTGTTCTTGTTGCTTAGAGGATCGATTGAAGGTGGAATTTCGTAGATCTTGTCGATTGAAATCCCGTCTTTAGCATAGTCTTTGAGTGTGAATACAGCTGCATTATAGTAAGACAGGAAGCCGTTTAAATAATCCCAGAAGACCCGATTAGGTGAGGAAGTATCAATGTGACATCTCCATACAAGCCTGCAACTTCCGAACTCTGCAAAGGCAGGAAGACCTACCGGTTGAGGATCATGTATCACCGCAATATCGTATTCACCTGGTTTTATAAAACTCGCGTTGTCTTTTGAAACGTTTTCAAAAAGGTTCCTGTCTTCATCTGATAGTCGATCCTCCTTACCCTGAAGTGCGTTGTGCATCCTTTTTGTAAGGTCGAAAAACCGAGAAGGAGCGTCAATTACTTTCCAATCGACAGTGAGGCCACAGTCTTTCATTAGAGGAATCAGAGTGTGTAGTATTTCCGCCACGCCTCCTCCAAAAGATGTTGCGTTGACATGCAAAACTCTCAGACCCCTGAGTTCGCTCGAAAGCTGAAGAATACTCTCCAATAGATCACTTTCTATAAAAGGCTCATAGTCCTTCAGACTCTTTCTCTGTACTTGCGTAGTCTTCACGTCCACACCTTCTTTCTGCTTTGGCAAAAGGTTAGCTGGTCCCGATTAGGACCAGCTAACCAAGTTAGACAGTTACTAGAAGCCCCAAACTACCTCAAATCCTGTCAAATCTTCGAGATCAAGAGCCAGTTCTTCAAGAGCGTTCTGAGCATCTGCTGTACCCAAGAGGATGTTATGAACCGCCTTGAAGAAGAGAGTAGACACTTCATTATATCGTGGCGCGGTCGCCGTTGAAGGTCTTGCAACGGCATTTATAAACACATCATACAATGAACCGAAAAACGGATTGGCTTTTAGCACTTCGTAATCCGCATAAAGAGCCCCAATTGTTGGGTTAAAGGAGCCTTCTACTGCCCTCATCTTCTGAACTTCATATCCAGCCATGAAGAGCGCCACATCGGCTGCAATTTCCGGATTTCTGCTGTACTTGCTAACCGAGAGCTGCCAACCGCCAAGCGTTGCCGCTCCGCTACCGCTCTTTCCTGCAGGTAGAGGAGAAACGTCAAACTTTCCTGCTACGGCGCTGTCCTCGCCTCCGCTTAGTGAATAAGCGTATGGCCAGTTTCTCATGAAAGCAGCGTTCCCTGTCTGCCATACCGCTCTTGCATCCTCTTCGGCAAATGTCAAGACGCCACTTGGAGAGATCGTGCCTACCCAGCCGGCGGCCTTTTCAAGTATCTCAACGGCGTTTGCATTGGCAATTGTTATCTTCTTGTCGGCGCTGATAATCGTACCTGCATCGTTCGAAGCAAGCCATTCAAGAGCGTCACATGTTAAGCCCTCATAGGCGTTTCCCTGCCAAACAAATCCCCAAAAGTCGGGATTTGTCTTCCTCTCACCTTCCTGTATTATTCTTGCTGTCTCTTCCAGTTCGTCCCAGGTCTTCGGCACAGCAAGCCCATACTTTTCAAGAAGGTCGGTCCTGTAGTAGAGAAGTCCGGCATCCGTGAACCATGGAATGGCAACCAGTTTTCCATCGACTGTGTTATTCTCAACTATTGCCGGAAAGTGCATCGATACAACCTTGTCGGCGTTGTACTCGTAAAGATCTACGAAGTGTTCTGCGAGGTCGCCGGGCCAGATTACGTCCACCTGATAAACGTCAATCTCGGGACTTCTTGCTTCGAGGAACTGGAGATAGAGACCTAGTCTGTCCTGTACCATATCTGGTGTGTCCAGTACTCTTACCGTGACATCAGGATGGATCTCCATATACATCTCAGCAGCCTTCCTTGTCAGCTCGAGTTCCTGACCGACAGCTCCTGCGGCTACCGTAATCACAGTTTGGGAAATGGCCATTAACGCGAATGATACTACCATGAGAGTTAAAAGTACCTTTTTCATAATACCCCTCCTTCAAAAGAGTTTTTTTGAGTTTCATCAATCCTCAAATCTCATTTAGTTACTTTGACTCTTCAAATCACCTCCCGTTAGCATTGAAGCGAAACATTCATATCATTTCAGCATCGCTATCCCTTTACCGCCCCGGCAGTCAATCCTTGCACAATTCGTCTTTGGAAGATGAAAACAAGAACCACAACCGGTACTGTAACCACTACCGCGCCAGCCATGATCTCGCCAAAGGGAACCTGTCTCGAGACACTCCCTGTGAACAACGAAATCGCGACGGGAATTGTCCTTGCTTGAGGCGCAATAGTTGTGAATGTAAGAGCAAATATGTACTCGTTCCAAGCAGCTATAAATGCCAGTAATCCCGCTGTTACTAGAGCCGGCGCTGTCAAAGGCAGCAAGATCATATAGAAAGTTTGGAATGGAGTTGCACCGTCGACCCATGCCGACTGCATAATCTCCGTAGGAAGCTCTTTGAAAAAAGCTGTAAGAACCCATGTTGTAAAAGGCAAAGTGAAAATCATATAAGAGAGGATCAAACTCAATCTAGCACCTAGATTCAGCGTTGTGATTACCGCGTATAACCCAGAGAGTACAGTGATTTGAGGAAACATGGTTAGCGAAAGGATTAGATAGAGTGTTATCTTCTTCCCTTTGAACCTAAGTTTTCCCATTGCATAGGCCGCAAAAGACCCAACTCCTAGAGCAAGAACTGTAGTTAGTCCTGCAACTATGGTGCTGTTCCACAAAGCTCTAACGAAGGTCCCGTCATTGAACACAGCAACATAATTCTGAAGTGTCGGCGAGAACTTTCCATTTCCGTCCACAGGAACAAAAGTAGCGGGGGTCATTTGTAGTTGAGCCTCAGACTTCAGCGAGGAGTTAACTGCCCAGTAGAACGGAAATAGCATGTAAAAGAATATGAACAGTACGAGTACCCAGAAAGCTACTCTCCCTATGAACCAGAGCAATCTACTCTTCTTCATTCTTCATCAACTCCCATAAGCCTCATGTAAATCACAGCGAAGATACCGATTAGGAAGAATATTATTACGCCTATTGCCGAAGCTAGTCCCATATTCCTGTTCCCGATCAGCTGATAATAATTGTATGAGGCCATAGAGTACATCCGGTTGCCCATCAAGACCTGAAATACGTCAAACACTCTTAGGGCGTCAAGCGTTCTGAAGATGAGCGCTACAGCTAACGTAGGCTTTAAAAGCGGCATTGTGATAGAGAGAAACTGTCTAATTCTACTTGCTCCATCAACCCTTCCAGCTTCATATAGTTCTCTCGGGATAAGCTGCAATCCCGCAAGAATCAGAAGCGCCATGAACGGTGTTGTTTTCCAAACATCTACAGCTATGAGAGTGGGCATTTGCAGACCTGACATACTGAGGAATGAAAGATCTCCATCGCCCAAGCCTAGTCTACTAAGGACCATGTTGAAAAGACCAGCTCTCGTTGGTTGAAGCATCCACTCCCATATCCTAGCTGAGACAACGGTAATAACGGCCCAGGGAACAAGCATTGTAGCTCTCATAATTCCTTTCCCCTTAAAGTTGCTGTTCACTACAAGTGCAACTCCAAGACCAAGAATAGTCTCTAGAAAGACCGAAATAACAGTGAAGACCAGCGTATTCCAGATCGCCTTCATGAACTCAGGATCTCTCGCACCTACTACATAACGCCGTCCGAAAAAAGAAAACTGAAACCACTCTCTGTACCTGATCGGACTTCTGGGCAAGACTCTAATCGCTCTTTCATATACTGGTCTACCCGTTGACTCGTCAATCAATGTTTCTCCGGTTGAATCATCTAACACCGCAGGTAGTTCCTGTATTGTAAGCCCGAGCAGACGCTTATAGTTTTCTAGCCCTATGAACTCAGGCGCCTCGTCCTTTCCCGAGGCGAAGACCTTGTCGGTGAGACTCGTGTAGAAAACCTGAAACAGGGGATAAAAGGCAACGGCCGCTAGGATCAGCAGAGCTGGAATAAGCAATTTGTAAGCGGTTCTCTGTTCCTTCTGAGCAAGTGATAGCTTATCTTTCCTGGCCATAAATCCTCCTCACTATTAGAGATAAATCACGCCGTCCTCCTGCGTTTTAGCTTGGGCAGGAATCTTACCGGCTGAATATACTGTCCTGGTGCTTCTATCTTTTGGATTATCAGCTCCGCTGTTTTCTTGCCCATTTCTTCCATTGGCTGCTCGATTGTAGTCAAACCAGCTCTTTGAGTCCAACTCTGATTATCATATCCCACAAGGAAAAAATCCTTTCCAGGAATCTTCTTCATAGCAGCTGCAGTCTGAAGAACCTCAAGGGCGAAATTGTCGGCCAATGCGAAAATGCCGGGTTTAGTGTTTTCAGAAAGGATCCGTGCAATCTTTTCGTGAGCCGTTTCGAAGAAGAACGATGTGTAGACGAGCCTCTCAGGGTCAAAATCATATCCCTTGTCCCGGAGAATGTCGATAAAGCCCTCAATTCTCTTTTCGAAATTCTCAGTTGCTAGAATAGTGTTTTCTTCCTCAAAAGAGATCACAAAGAAATCTGATGAGCCACACTCAATGAGCAGCTCGGCAGCCATCCTTCCGCCCATGACATTATCCAGATAAACACAGTCGTACTCCTCGGATTGAGCCTCAAAAAAGACCATGTTTGTTCCGAAGTCAATACCGTTCTTAAGCAAGAA
Organism: Mesotoga sp. UBA5847; assembly: GCF_002432735.1. Lineage (NCBI taxonomy): Bacteria > Thermotogati > Thermotogota > Thermotogae > Kosmotogales > Kosmotogaceae > Mesotoga > Mesotoga sp. UBA5847. Next base: position 55,909 of record NZ_DJGL01000106.1, read on the forward strand.
TTCTGTGTTCATTGTACAAACTACAGCCCCATCTGAGTCATGAAGCAAAGCAAGATCTCTCCTAAGTCTTCTCAGTCTCCTTTCCGAAAACACAGGATAAATTACCATCTCGTAGTTTTTCATGTCGAGATAGTCATCAAACGACTTCATAACTCTCCAATGGAACTCAGTCCTGACTTCAGGCATCAGGAAGAGAATTCTTCTTGTCTTACCTCCCGCCAGTGTTCTTGCCGTTTGATTCGGTTGATAACCTAATTTCTCAATCGCCCTAACAACCTTAATCCTGGTTGCCTCTTTAACAGAACCGCCATTTAGTACACGTGAAACGGTACCGGTTCCAACTCCGGAAAGAGCTGCAACATCCTTAATAGTTGGCTTCTTCAAAGAGATCGCTCCTATAATCAATAGGAATTTGGAATCGCTTCCATTATAACAATTCAGTTAAGTCAGTCAAAACGTGAATATCCTTTATTTGAGTGAATGAAGAATAAATACCGAAGAAAAAGGCAAATTAGCTGTTGTATCCTGCAGATAAATCCCGAGATCTTTCCGTTGCTCACTGTTGCTTCTTGTTGGGCAATCGATTTACTTGATACGCTTCTTCCAACGATTTCAGTGTATTAGTATAAGATTACTGGATCTTATTATTCCTACGCAATCAAGGCCCCTATCCCAATAATTCCTTTCCCTCCGTGGACAAGGATTCCAGAGGATAACTCTCCTGCAAGCAAATTCTCAGAAAGCGAAGAGATTTTCGTTCTGACCCAATCAACCAGGGAGACCGTATTGCTGTCATCTCCAGAATGATACAGAGCAACACAAAGGACTTTCTTTCCTTTGACTGTGTCTAGCAGACGATCTACCATCTTTTCAACGGCCTTTTTCATCCCCCTGGCTTTGCCGGAGAGGGTGAAAACACCACTACTGTCGATTGTTCCTATAGGTTTCACATTGAGTATTTCTCCTACAGAACCCTCAAGCCTTCCTATTCTCCCGCTCTGTTTGAGATACTTCAATGTCGGCAAAGTGAAGAAGACTATGTTCTTGATTCCTGCGCAACTTCTAAGGTCTGATGCGATTACTCTCAAAGAGTCTCCGCGTTCTTTCATCTTTATCGCCTTGTAGACAAGCATGGCTATTCCGCCCGAAAGTGACAAAGAATCTACCGATTCAATGACAACCGACTTGCGCTCGCTAGCAAACTGTTCACCTATCGTCTTGAATAAATTATGAGTTCCGCTAAGCCCACCGGAAAGATTGACAACAAGAAGTTCATCGTAACCTCTTGCATACATTGTCTCGAAGGCCTTCATCACGTCGCCAGGGCTAGGGAGTGACGTTCTGGCAAAGTTGTCGTCAAGAAAGTCCGCAATTTCGGCCTTGCTTATTTCTACGCCCTCGCGAAAGGACTTTTCTCCCAGAACAACCATCACAGGAACGATGTACACATCTTCTCTTTCAGCCAGCTCCAAAGGAAGATCCACGATTGAGTCACAAATAATTCCTATCATTAATATGCTTCCTCCTCATCAACAACCACGTTTCTTTGCAAACCAAGACTTATTCTGCCATCTGAAGAGAATATCCTGGATTCAACAACATCCCCGGGGTTCAAATATCTCCCGCTCTTCTGCTGATCTCTAACAAAGATCTCCCATCTTTTGGACTCAGAAAGCTGACCAATGAACCACGAACGAAACCCCTTTTTTGTACTGAGTGCGGTCCCTTTCGGAGTACCCGTGAGAATAACGTCTCCAGGGTAAAGATCTGAAAACCGACTCAGCTCCGAAATCGTCTCTGCAGGGCTATAAATCATGCTAGATGTCGAAGCACTCTGCCTGACGGAACCATTTACACTCAGTTCGACATTGAGATTTGCGACACATTCCGTCTCCTCTTCATCAAAAATCGCCATGAACGGACCTATAGGGCAGAAAGTACGATAGCTTTTACCCTTAAAGAACTGAGACTGAGGTAACTGGACATCCCTCGCTGAAACATCATTCGCCATAACGATTCCACCTACGTAAGTAGTGAGTTGCGATGAGTCAACATCGATACTTCGGCTTATTTGAGCTCTGATGACAAGGCCCAGCTCCACTTCATAATCTAGAAGCCGTACCCCAAGTGGCCTAACAATTGGTGAACAAGGATCTGATATTGAAGCAGAGGATTTGTTGAAGAACATGTTGTACTTCTTGTCTTTCTGCCTTGTTCCCGTATCCAGAAGATGATCCAGATAGTTCTTTCCCTGACAAATAACCCTGCATGGTTTTGTTATAGGAGATAGAACCTCAATCTCGGAGAGAACGATCTTTTCTTCGGAAGCAAGGTCCTTGAGTTGCTTGAGATCCTCAGATGCCGAGCTAAGAAAGTCACCCGTCGTTGAACATTCCACATCCAGAGGACGGACAAAACCGTCTTCAAGAACTCCCCAGAATTCTCGTCTCTTGCTACTTCTAAATCTTCCAACATGGACTATCACAAGCCCGCCTCCCTCATTTATTATAACCTGAGGCTTCGATCAATGTCTCCGTTTTTTTCGTTGGCTTCCCATTAATAATTGTCTGCACGGATTTACAGCGAGCGGCTCGCAAAGTTAGCCCATAGGTAACCGTTGGCTTTGAGCAGGTATGGCTGTGCTAGAATTGTTCTGAGGTGATTGAATGAGTACTTTCGAGCTCCAGCGTGCGGTCCTTCTTCACTGTGACGAAGCGGCAACAGAGGTCCTTCGAAAATCATTCAAGGACACCACGGTAATCGACTGCCGTGGGTTAGAGAACTTAACTCTGAAGGAAATTCTGAATTCGGAATGTCCAAAGAAGGAGGCTCCCTTGACTTCCGGCGAGGTTCTCTGTTATGTGATTTTTAGTGGGTTTGAGAACAGTTATATTGGTCAGATCATTAAACAAATCCGTCGGTATCTTGGGAGAGACTTGGTATTCGCAACCACCACTGAATCGAATATGAACTGGAAGATGAGTGATTTGCTTTCTGAATTGGCGGAGGAACACAACTACTTTGTGAAAGCGAGGCGGGAAAAACTTGATGGATAACTTGTTCCATAAACTTGAGGATCTCTCAAAAGTTGAATTAGTAAATCTTCTGAATTCGATTTTTTCGGACTATGTTCTCAGAATGCACTGGACTCTGGAGAGTTTCGAGAGAGATGTGAGAGAGAACAACATATCGCTTTCGGAATCCTTCGTTATGGAAGTAAAGGGAGAGTATGCGGGAGTTGTGCTGTTGAGTTTCAGGGGCAAAAGAGCAAAAATCGACCTGATGGGAGTCTTGTCTTCTTTCAGAAGAGAAGGAATTGGCTTCCGAATGGTCGATGAGGCACTGAAAATCGCAAAGTGGAATGGTTGTGAGCAAATTGTTCTGGAGGTCCCGGAAAAGGATTCCACAGCAATCGCCTTTTATGAAAAGTATGGGTTCAGGCACAAACGTAATCTGATCACTTTCTTCATCAAAAGACCCGGCACAAAGGGGTTCTCACTCAAGAAATCCGATTCAAGCAGAATTATAGAGTGCGCTCTTTCTGCAATTAGCAACTTCAAGAGAAATCCCGAGTGGGAAAGAGAGCCTTCTAGTTTCACTCATCTAGAGCAGTACAACTTTGACTTCGTTGAGAATCCCGAGGGAAAGGAAAGAGGCTACTGCATCTGGCAGGAAAAGGATTCTCTCTTCTATGTGAGAGACGCTGGCCCAGTAAAGAGTTCCTCATATAGGGAAATAATAGGAGGGCTATGCGGAATCGCTAAGGACAAAGGGCTCACTCCTCTCTTTCCTACCGTTCCGGATGACGATCCACTATTTCTGGAAGCAACGGAACTCGATCCTCAGGTTTTGCTAAAGCAGAGCGAGATGATTTACAAGATTCATTGAACATCATGAAATTAGTGACTGTCTCATATACCCGAGAATATACTCCACCATCTTGAATCCGTCTTGAGGAGATTTGTGTATCAGGTGTTGAAAAAGCCGGCTTCTGTCCAAGAGCACATACTCGGAATTTCCCCGAACAACAACTGTCGTGTCCCACTTACTCTTCGCCAACAACTGAACTTCGCCGATAGAATTTGGAGATTTAAGCGAAAATAAAACAGAATTTTCATTCTCTCTTCTTTTCGAGAGAATCATCTCTCCTTTGAGAAGAAAGATAGCACTGCCGGCTCTTTTCCCCTCCTCAACAACAATCTTGTCCGAATCGGTCTTTCTGATTTTCCGTGAGTCCCTTCTCAAATTCCTGAAGAGGTTTGAACTGTAATCGGGTCCCTTATAGAGGAACTTGAATCCCGATTCTAGAAGTCCCATGCGACAAGCAAAGAACCTAGCTATTCCAGCTATCTCGTCTGCCTCTCCTTCAACAATCTCCAGAATCGATGTCAATGCCAGATCTAAAGAGTTATTTAGAAAACAGCTCAATGAATAGTAGAGTTTCACCGGTCTTGACAAAGGTGAGTTCTGATACTGTTCCAGATAACTCTTCAGAACTTCCTGAGCAGATGGGTATTCCCTCCTCTCTATCAGCTTTATGCCCTTTCTGTAAAGAGACTTTTCGCCGAACAATAGTGGAGGGTATTCCTTCAACCAGTGCTGCTTCATGGATACCAAAATCGAAACCAAACCGTCAAGATCAAGACCCTTCGATTCGGAACATGATCTCAAATCTTCTTCGACATTCTGAAGGAACCTCTCGAGTCTCTCCGGCCTGGCAACCAGATATTCTCTGAGCTCATCCCTATCGCCAACAAGAATTGAAGAATCCCCTATGGAAAGAAGATCTCCGCTGTACTTTTCACCAACTATAGACATTGGATCTGCTAGATCTCCTTCCATATAGACCTTGTCATCCGAATTGAATCCCTTAAGAATAAGCCCACCTGACGACACAATATAATACAAGTCTGCCTTCTCACCACGACCTGCAAGTTTCGTATCTCCCTCTAGAACAATTTCCCTTATAATCCTTCATCACCTTTCAGTCTTCCCAAAGTTTCAGTTCCTTAAGTCCGTTCTTAACTATCTTACTTGTATCCCTTGCAATAACGAGTTCTTCGTTCGTAGGAATCACAAAAACCTTGACTCTAGAGTCTGCAGTTGAAATCATTACTTCCTTTCCCCTGACTCTGTTATTTTCTTCGTCAAGAGATATCCCAAGGTGACCAAGATACTTATTTATGATATTGGCTCTCAGATATGCGCTGTTTTCTCCAACTCCAGCTGTGAAGACTATTGCATCGACTCCGTTCATAGCGGCTGCATAAGCACCAATGTACTTTGCCAATCTGTGCTCATATACGTCATGAGCTCGTTTACACAGAGGTTCATTATCCATTGCGCGCATCTCAATGTCTCTCATATCACTGAACTGCCTGTCTGTGAGTCCGTACATACCGCTTTCCTTGTTTAGCAGATTGTTGACTTCGCCAGGTGAGAGCCCTTCTTGTTCTTGCAAGAAAGGCACTATTGCAGGATCAATATCTCCAGAGCGAGTTCCCATAACCAGTCCCTCAAGAGGCGTGAACCCCATTGAAGTATCGAAAGATCTGCCATTCTTAACGGCTGTGATCGAAGCGCCATTTCCTATGTGAGCAGTTATTATCTTTAGCTCCTTGAGTGGTTTCCCTAGAATGGATGCGGCCCTTTCCGAAACGTATCTGTGGCTTGTGCCATGGAAGCCGTATCTTCTTATTTTATACTTCCTATAAAGACCATAAGGTATTGCGTAAAGGTAAGAGGATTCGGGCATTGATTGATGGAATGCCGTATCAAAGACGCCCACTTGAGGAACCGATGGAAGGATCTTCTTTGCAGCAACGATCCCTTCTATGTTCGCCGGATTATGAAGAGGTGCAAGGAAGTTGTTGGATTCTATTTCCTTTATCACTTCATCGTCAATGAGCACTGAAGAAGCAAATCTTTCACCACCGTGGACTACACGATGACCTACCGCTTCAATCTCGTTAATGTCTTTCACAACTCCAGTCTTCTCAGCCTGCAAAACTTCTATTATAAGTTCTAGGCCTTCAGTGTGGTCGGCAATGTCGTTCTCGAACTCAAACTTCTGGTCGCTCTTCTTGTGAGTCAGTTTTGATCCAGGAATTCCTATTCTTTCGAGTAGACCTTTTGCCAGCACATTTTCACTTGCGGCATCGAGAAGCTGGTACTTGATTGAGGACGAGCCGCAATTGATTACAAGAATCTTCATTTGACACCCCCGTTTATGCTTTATTAGAACATCCTAGAAGTCTCAACCTTTCCCTTATCACATTCTTGACCAGTTCTTTCGGTGTCTTGAAGTATTTTCTCGGATCAAACTCCCCAGGATTCTTTGCAAGAAACTCTCTCAACGAAGCGATGAAAGCCATTCTCAAATCTGTATCTGTGTTAACCTTGTTTATTCCGAATTTCACTGATTCAGCAAGAATCTCGCCAGGAACTCCCTTTGCCCCTTTGAAGTCAGCCCCATACTCCTCGGCCAGGTTCTTGACCTCCTCGGGAACGCTCGAAGCTCCATGTAGAACAAGAGGAATACCGGTAAGCTTCTTAACCGTCTTCAGTCTCTCAAAGTCAAGTCTCGCTTCTCCCTTGAACTTAAAGGCCCCATGGCTAGTTCCTATAGCAGGAGCAAGAAAGTCCACCCCAGTCTCTTTAACAAACTGCTCTGCCTCCTTGGGATCGACAAGAGCCGCTTCATGGGACTCAACCGCGACATTGTCCTCTATCCCAACCAACCTGCCGAGTTCCGCTTCAACCGATACTCCAAGACTGTGAGCAATTTCCACCATTTTCTTCGTCTCTATCACGTTCTTCTCAAAGGGAAATTCGGAAGCATCAATCATTATAGAAGAATAGCCTGCCTGAATGGCGGCCATGAGTATTTTGAAGTTCTTTCCATGATCGACATGTAATGAAACTGGAATATCGACTGTCTCCGCATAGCTCCTTACCATCGAAACAAAAAGCCGTGCTCCCAGCATAACATTGCCGTTTCCTGCATACTTGATTGCACCTTCGGAGGTTTCGATTATCACTGGAGAGCGCTCTTCAACTCCAGCATCGATAATCGCTTGAAGGAATTCTAGATTGTTGATATTTAGCGCTGGTACCGCGTAGGATTCTTTGTTAGCCCTATCAAGTATCAGTTTTGTGTTAACGTAAGGCATTTTTCTCCCTCCAATCTCGTCTCTAGATCAACATTTCATCAAGATTATACCAGCTTAAAACGGCTAAGTTCTATTCCATCGCCCGTTTTCCTCATAAACGTAACCTTCGAGTTGAAGGTTCGTTAACTCAACTATCAAATCTTTGCTAGGTAGTTTCGTTTTGAGAAGAAGCTCTCCAAACGTCAGAGAACCGGTTCCGAGAACTTCTAGAACCTCTGAATCTACACTCCCTTCGTGTAACTCTCCAATGTCAATCTCAGGGAATTCCTCAATCACGTCACCGAATTCCGCAACGAGCTTTGCACCATTCTTTATGAGCCAGTTTGTTCCCTCAGAGTTCTTTCGGTTGATATCTCCGGGAACAGCGTAGACATCTCTTCCATTTTCAAGCGCAAGCCTAGCGGTGATCAAGGAGCCGCTTCGTATAGTCGCCTGTACCACTAAGACCGCCCTCGCTAGACCGGCAATTATTCTATTCCTTCTTGGGAAATTCTGTTTCAAAGGGGGCGTTCCAGGCAGATACTCCGAAATTACGCAACCTTTTTCCATGACCGATCTGATAAGAGAGCTGTTTGACGCAGGGTAATAGACGTCGATTCCCGTTCCCAAAACACCTACAGTCGTTCCAGATCCGTCAAGAGCACCAATGTGAGCTTCGGCATCTATTCCGACAGCAAGACCGCTGACTATCGTGATTCCTCTTTCGGAAAGCAACCTTGAGTACTCTCTGGCAACTGAAGTTCCGTACCTGTCGGCCTTCCTTGATCCGACAACCGCTAAGACGCTTTTTGAATCGAGCAATGAGACTTTTCCCCGAAAGAAAAGCACTGAAGGCGGTTCGAAGATGTGCTTCAGAGAATCGGGATACTCCTCATCCCTGTGAGTTATGAAGTTGCCGTATGTTGAAAGAGTTCTAATAACACTGGAGAAATTCCTTGCGAAATTCTTCAGTTTGTTTCTATTCAATTCTATTGGCGAACGAAAAAGCAGAGAGCTATCGAATCCAGAACTCTCTATCTTCTCCATTTCAGAAGGGTTGAAGTCGCCCGAAAGCGCAATTGCAGCATATTCTAATCTATCCATCACAAAATGAAAGCACTGAGATCCTCGTCGGCCGCGATTTCGCCGATTCTTTCATCAACATACTTCAAATCAATAAGAACTTCATCACTAACGTCCGGAGCCTTAAACGATACCTCTTCTAGAACCTTCTCAACAACCGTGTATAATCTTCTAGCTCCTATGTTCTCTATACTTTCATTAAGATTGTGGGATACCCTGGCTATCTCATTGAGGCCATCTTCGGTGAACTTCACTTCTACACCTTCAGTTTCAAGCAAAGCAACGTATTGTTTCGTTATTGCATTCTTAGGCTCAACCAGGATTCTTAGGAAATCCCCCTGGGTCAACGCGTCAAGCTCAACTCTTATAGGAAACCTTCCCTGAAATTCAGGTATCAAATCAGAGGGTTTTGCCGCATGAAAAGCTCCTGCCGCAATGAAAAGTATGTAATCGGTTCTTATCTGGCCATGTTTGGTTGTGACAGTTGTTCCCTCAATGATCGGCAGTAAATCCCTCTGAACACCCTCGCGAGAGACATCTGGTCCATGGGAACCGTTTCGGAAAGTTATCTTGTCTATCTCATCAATGAATACGATTCCTCTATTTTGAACTCTTTCAATCGCTTCTGCTATGACCTTATCCATATCAAGAAGTTTTTCAGCTTCAACCGGTAAGAGTGCCCTTCGAGCATCGACAATTCTCATTCTCCTCTTTTTCGTCTTCTTCGGCACCATACCTCCCAGAACACCCGACATATCGATTCCCATGTCTTCCATACCGGGAATCATTATCATCGGTTGACTGTGATCCTCTATCTCAACCTCAATATCGAGATCTTCAAGATCTCCGCTTCTCAATCTCTCTCTATAGTCTTCCCTGCGGTCCTTAATTCTTTCAAGTTCCTCCTGACTAGGTTTAGACTGCTGTTGTCCCTGAAATAACTCAAGAATGTTCCTCGGTCCACTTCCTTTCGTCTGAGGACCGGGAACCAGGGCTTCAAGGATTCTCTCCTCAACCTGGAAGATCGCCTTCCCCTCAACCTCGCTCATCTTCTCCTGCTTGACCATATTGACCCCGACTTCAACGAGCTCCCTTATTATCGACTCAACATTCTTCCCAACATAACCAACTTCCGTGAACCTAGTTGCTTCGACCTTAGTAAACGGAGAACCAGTCAACTCCGCCAGTCTTCTTGCTATTTCAGTCTTGCCAACCCCCGTAGGGCCCATCATAAGTATGTTCTTTGGTATTACGTCTTTTCGCATCTCTTCAGGAAGTTTCTGTCTACGGATCCTATTTCTCATGGCTACTGCGACAGCTCTCTTAGCCTTGTCTTGACCTACTATATACTTATCGAGTTCTTCGACTATTCTCTTTGGAGTCAACTCATCCAATTCTTCTCTCTTCATTACTTATCTCCTCCAAGTGTTTCCAGAGTGAAATTCGTGTTGGTGTAGATGCATATCTCACTGGCTATAGTCATTGACCTCCTTGCTATCTCTTCTGCATTGAGATCGCTATTCCTCATCAGAGCTCTTGCAGCAGCAAGTGCGTAAGAACCGCCAGAACCAATTGCTAGCACTTCTTCGTCGGGCTCTATCACTTCGCCATTTCCAGATACGAGAAGAATGCTCTCTTTGTCAGCAACGAGTAGAAGAGCCTGAAGGTTCTTAAGAATCTTGTTTGTTCTCCACTCCTTAGCAAGATTCACGGCTGCTCTCTTAAGATTTGAGTTGACTTCCTTGAGCTTTTCCTCGAATTTCTCGAAGAGAGTCATTGCGTCGGCTACAGAACCCGCGAAACCCGCTAATACCGCTCCATCACCAAGCTTCCTTACTTTTCTGGCTGTGCCTTTCATCACTGTATCTCCGATCGTGATCTGACCATCTCCTACCATAACAGTATTTCCGTTTCTTCTCAGAACCAGTACCGTTGTACCGTGCATCGTCTTCATGATTACCTCCTGTTCCTCTTCTCAGCAGACTCAATCACGCCCCGAACAATGTCCTCGAAAGACATGCCCGCGGCCCTGGCAGACATAGGAAGATCACTCAGGTCAGTCATTCCAGGTATAGTATTTACCTCGAGAAAGAAGAAAGTCTTATCCCTCAGTATTCCATCAATTCTGGCAAAATCCTTGCATCCGAGAAGATCGTAGATTGCAGCAGACTTTTCGATAATCGTTTCATACACGTCATTATTCATTGGAGCCGGGACCACAAAATCCGTCAACCCTGCCGTGTATTTCGCTTCATAATCATAAAAACGTCTCTTCGGTCTTATCTCTAGAATCGGAAGAACCATATGGTCATCTTCCGAATCAATGATAGATATGGTGATTTCTCTTCCTTCTACGTATTCTTCAAGGAGAAGAAAATCGTAAGTGCCAAGAAGTTCCCTTGTTCTTTCCTTCAATACCGCAAGATCGTCACAGATGAATACGCCGATGCTCGATCCTTCTCTTACCGGCTTCACCACACAGGGAAATGTCTCCCACTCCTCAAGATCGACCTCGCCGCCAATTCTTCTCCATACGGGCAGATCGACGATATCCCTGACAAGCCTGTATGTAATCTCCTTGTCGAAGCAAATCGAACTGGTCCTGGAATCGGAACCGGTGTAGGGCATTCCTGCCAGTTCTAGCATACCCTGAAGCGTCCCATCTTCACCGAACTTACCATGTAGAGCCAAAAACATGAGGTCTACCTTTAAAGTAAGAAGAGCAGGAATCGTCTCCCTTCTGAGATCAAAGGGCACTACTTCCACACCGAGCTTCTCAAGAGAAGTTACTACGTTCATTCCGCTCTTAATCGAAACGTTTCTCTCATTAGAAAGCCCGCCGTAAACAACGGCAACCCTTCGCTGCATCAAGCTTCTCCCACCTCGAAATCCTTCTTGCAGTTTTCACAATACTTGACTCTCTTTCCGCCTCGCTTCACCTTGAGGAAGAGATTGGAGCCACAGATCTCGCACTTCTCTTCTGTAGGTTCGTTCCAGAACATTTCCCCACAACCGGAACACTTGTAGTAGTTTTTCCCCTTCTTGCTTCTAAGCTTTTCAACAACCCCGCCGCATTTCGGACAATGTGCATCAATCCTGACGTTCCTTGTGTACTTGCATTTCGGATAGGCAGAACAGGCAATGAATTCTCCGTATCTTCCTTTTCTCTTAACCAAATTGGATCCGCATTCGGGACAGCTTTCATCTATCTCAACTTCTAATTTCTGATTCGGGGCAACATCTTTCAGAAGAACTTTTCCATCGATAACACAGGTGAAGGACGTCATGTCCACAGACTCGTTTTTGTCGCAAGACTGACACTTAAGATATCCGCCGTACCTTCCGAATACAACCTTGAAGGCTCCGCCGCAAGAACACTCCCTATCGGTCTCGAATTCGATTCTTAACTCTCCCTTCTTGATCTTCTTGTCAATCTGATCAAGATCTATTCTAAAACCTTCATAGAAATCGTGAACAACATCTCGCCACTTTTTTGATCCGTTTTCAACTCCATCGAGTTCTTCTTCCATGTTTGCTGTGAAATTCGTGTTAACAACATCCGGAAAATACTCGTTTAAGAACTCATTCACAATAGAGCCCAGCAATGTCGGTCTTAGTTCTCTGGATTGTCTCAGCACATATTTCCTGTCGAGAAGTGTGGAAATTATCGTTGCATATGTTGACGGACGCCCTATACCTCTCTTCTCAAGTTCTTTAACCAGGGAGGCCTCACTGAATCTGGAAGGCGGTTTGGTTGTATCCTCTTCCCATTCTAGTTTGGAAGGCTTGACTAATTCTCCCTTTTTGTAGTCGTGGCCAATTTCGCTCTTTGAGGATCTTGAGATAATCCTTTCAAACCCGTCGAATAGTCTTCTTTCTCCGGTCAAACTCAGAATGTACTTGCCGCTTTCGTCAGCCAATTCAACATCTGTCACCGCATACTCTGCACTCGCCATCTGAGAAGCAATGAATCTATTCCATATTAGGGCATAGAGACGGAGATTATCTCCTGACAGTAGCCTCTTGGCCATCTCCGGATCATTTTCGGGATATGTTGGTCTGATCGCTTCATGAGCATCCTGAATTTTCTTACCTTTACCCCCTGATCTAACAGGACCGACGTATTCGCTTCCGAAGCTGTTGCTGATTATCTCTACTGCCTTATCTCTTGCCTGACTCGAAATCCTTGTGGAGTCTGTTCTCATGTATGTGATGAAGGCTATCTGGCCCTGATCTGTCTCAATTCCTTCATACAGCTGTTGAGCAACTTTCATGGTCTTGCTGGCGCTCCATCCTAGCTCCCCAATCGCGCTTTGTTGAAGAGTTGAAGTAATAAAAGGCATCGGAGCGCTTCTCTTGGAAGTTCGTTTCTTAACATCCTTAACACGGAGAACGCTTTTCGAGAGCTCTTCAATGATCTCATCTCTCTTTTCTTCAGTAGTCACGGATTTGTTGTTAAACTTCTTTCCTTCAATTTGCGAAAGAGCGAACCGATCCTCGGCAGTCTTAGCAAAAATCTTGAAAAATCTGTGCGGAACAAAGACTGCGATCTTCTTCTCAAGCTCAACCATTAACTTCAGAGCCACCGACTGAACTCTGCCGGCGCTCAAACCCTTAGTCATAGTTCTCCATAGAAGCGGGCTTATCTTGTAGCCCACAATTCTGTCCAGAACCCTTCTAGCTACTTGAGCTTCAACCTTTGACATGTCGATATTTCTTGGACTAAGAATTGCGCTCTTTATTGCAGATTCAGTAATCTCGTTGAAGACTATCCTGTTCTTTTCATCTCTGGGAAGGCCAAGAAGCTCTGAAATATGCCACGCAATAGCCTCTCCTTCACGGTCAAGGTCAGAAGCCAGAAAGACTTTCTTGCCTTTGGACTTCTTTTTGAGTTCCTGTACAACTTTTTCCTTCCCTTTCAGGACTTCATATGTGGGTTCGAAATTCTCAGGATTCAATCCGAGATTAGATTCGGGGAGATCCCTAACATGTCCCTTTGAAGCTGCAACTTCGTAGTTTTTTCCCAAGTATCTACTAATCGTCTTCGCCTTTGCGGGCGACTCAACTATAACAAGCTTGTCAGGCAAGATATCACTCCCAATTCCTCAGTCACCTGATCTTCTGTTCTTCATGAAGACCCTTCTATTCAGAAAACGATCATAGTTGCTCCAAGAAGCCGTTGACCCGTTGAATTCTCTCTCTTCAATCTCACGAAACTGGGCAACTTTGGAATCGAGGTCGTCGGCCATGTGAAGAACAATCGCTTCAGTTGTCTTTGGAATAACAGGGGAACCCCACTCCATCTCTCCGTGATGAGATAGAAGAAGATGTTTGATCTCGGTTTGAAGATAGCGTGGGAAGCCCTGTATCTTCGCTATTGCTCTGCCTACCATCTCAATTCCCATAGCGATATGACCAACAAGCTCACCGTCGTTAGTTCGATCGATTCCGGCAGGCGTTACCGCGTATTCATAAACTTTGCCTATATCATGCAACAATGCACCTGCTATCAGAAGATCCCTGTCTATAGAATCACTGTACTTCGTTGCCAAGAAAACGCAAAGCTCTGCAACAGACATTGTATGCTCCAGAAGACCACCCTTGTAAGCATGGTGTACCTTTGCCGCTGCAGGGGAGATAATGAACTTCTCAATGAACTTCTTATCGTTTTCGAAGATATCTCTCAGCAAGGCCTTGATATGCTCTTCACTCATATTGTTTATAAGACCCAAAAGATCATCATACATCTGCGGGATATCTTTGGTTGTTACAGCCATGAATCTTTCGGGATCATACTGTCCGATTTCTAGAACTTGAATACCTTCCGAATCAAGATTCAGCTGCTGCCTATCTTCATATACAACTACCCGCCCCGAGATTCTTACAACGGTTCCCTGTTCCAGAGTGTCATCGTTGTGCTCTGCGTTGAACCAATCGATAGCTCTTATCGCGCCTGTCTTGTCAGAAAGAGTGAGAAGAAGGAATTTCTTCCCGTCTCGAGCCTCCTGAATTCTCTTAGAATGAACCTTAAATATTGAAAGGACAGAACTTCCCGGGCGCAGGTCCGAAACAAACGGAAGACCGTCCTTATTAGTTTTATCCTGGTCGTCATTTATCTGACTAAGAATCTCATTTCCTATTATGTCGCGGAGTTTCATAATCTTCTCCTTTCCAATAGATCCTGGGAACTCTAGAAGTGATAGAGCAAACCACTTCGTAATTTATGGTACCGCACAGTTCTGCAATTTCCTCCGCAGTTATCGTCTCTTCTTTCTGTGAACCGATTATAACTACTTCGTCTCCCACCGACAGCTTACTATCGACATGTGATACGTCAACCACAAATTGATCCATGCAAACCCTACCCAGGACTCTACATCTCCTGCCCGCAATAATAACACAACCTCTGTTAGAGAGCAGTCTATTAAAGCCGTCTGCATAGCCAACAGGAATAGTGGCAACAAGCATCTCTCGTCCGGCAACAAAGGTTCTTCCATAACTAACTGAATCACCGGCTCGAATCTTCTTTAGGAAGGAAATGCAGGTTTTCCACTCGATTATCGGCTTGAGATTATAGTCAATAACGCTCGATGGTTGAAGACCATATGTTGCAATACCCACTCTAACATAATCGTAGTCTTTGTTATCAAGAAAGATGGTACCGGCGCTATTCGAAATGTGAACCACGAAGTCCCTGCCCCTGCTCTTACCAATGCCCTGGAGGAACTTTCTGAACTCCTCACTCTGCTCGAAAACGAAATCGCTATCCTTTTCATCGGCGGTAGCAAAGTGTGTGTAAGCACCCGTTATTTTGATTCCATTAGCGACCGCCGACTCATATAACTTGATCGATTCTTCCCATTTCATCCCAAGCCGTCTCATCCCTGTATCTACTGCAATCTCAAAATCAGGAAGGGTTTCGTTGAGGCCAGAAATGCTATCAAGCTGACCGGAGGAACAGAGCGACAATGTAAGACCGTACTCCTTTGCAGCAAGTATCTCTTCATTATCCACATAGTTCAGGACAAGAATCGGAAGAGATATTCCGCTCTCTCGAAGCTTTATCCCCTCTTCAAGAAAAGCAACTGCAAGCCTTTCAACGCCAGCTTCCTCGGCTACTTTGGACAGCTGTTCAGCGCCATGGCCGTACGCATCTGCTTTCACAACTGCCATCAGCCTCGCTGGATATGCTTTCCCAGCTAAATAAAGAAGATTCTGTCTATAGGCAGACAGATTTACTAAGGCGTAGGTCTTTCTACTATTCATGGAATACCTTTTTGGCAAAACACGCTAGGTATGCTATAACTAAATTGCTCTTGTGACTTTCCCAGCTTTAAGGCACTTCACACAAACATTAATTCTCTTTACCTCACCATCAACTACGGCACGGACTTTGTGAACATTCGGCTTCCACCAGCGCTTGGCCTTTTTATTTGAGTGAGAGACCATATTTCCGGTTCTTGGTGCCTTACCACAAACTTCACAAACTTTGGACATTTGATTTGTCCTCCTCTCGATTCGCAATACAATTCATTATAGTAAAGAAAGATCAGCTTTTCAACTCGTTTGGGAGGTTTCACTTCTTGAAATGTCGTTGACTTTCATGTTTGTCACAAGCATAATCTTAGTTATGAAGAAGATAATAACTGCGATTCTGTCAATCACATACATGATTGCAACAGTCTACTTTTATTTGAGACCGGGAGTACAAACTTTTGTAGTCGGAAGCGACAAGTTCCTTCATTTCGTAGGATTCTTCTCCGGAGGTGTTCTTCTGATTCTGATTTCAAGAATCGGAGCCAGCCGTCTGAACAGGCTTGCCCTTGGGTTCTTCTTGGTGATTGGACCTTTAGTCCTCGAATCTCTTCAAATCATATCTCCTTACAGACAGTTCGACACTCTGGATATCTTGTTCAATTACCTTGGCTGGATTGTTCCTGCAACCGTTTTTTCGATTGTTGAACGCTGCATGGTTCTACTGAAAAACAGAGATTCTCATGGATAAAACCACTTGATCAGCAAAGTCCAACTTTCAACACAGACCTTCAAATTATTCTTCTAATAAGCTAAGATGATATACTTCTTTTTGATCGTGAGGGGAGGTGTAATACTTGAAAGAGAGAAGCTCAGTGAAGTTGCTATCAATCTTTCTGATATCGTTTATGATAAGCCTTTCGCCCATGGTCGTTATGGCAGAGCCATCTATTATGGTTAATACTCATTATGTTTCTCCGGATGCTACGCCTTCCGGGTTTCCAGCCCTCATAGTAGGGACTGTGAACAACTTTGATCTCCTGATTTTGAAAGAAGGTCTTCTTGAAAGAGTAGTTTTGGAGGGAATCGAGATTCCGAAGTATGACTGGTCAAGACCTCATAGCAGAGCGCTTCTTGCTCTTCTAAGAAGTACAATAGGGTCTTGGGCAAGGATCCAGAAGATATCTACTGAAGAACCTTCTTCTGCTTACGTATGGATCTCGATCGAAGATGAAGCCTATCTACTTCAATCAATAATCGTATCAAGCGGTCTTGCTATTTCCGTTGCAGATGGAGAAATCGAACTGAGCTATGCCGAGGAATACGCTTCCAAGGAGAAACTGGGTATCTGGGCAGATGAAGCAAACTCTCTGGAATCACGAATAGAAGAAGATTATGGGCAAGAAGATCAGCCGCCTGTCCAAGACTCGTCAGTCCAGAATGCAAAACTCGTGATTTCAGAAATCAAGATCTTCGATAACGGCGAGTATGCCCTTATAGTCCTAGCCGCTGAAGAGAGAGGAAGTTCAGAAGGTTATTCAATCTCGATAGTCTCAAAGTCAGATAGAAGTGTTGATGAGGATGTCTTCTTCTTCGCTTCAGGAAAAGAGGCTGAAGTCCACGAGCAAATAACAATACTTGTAACACTTGACAGATCACGAACCGTTTCTTATGAGTATGATTTTGTCTGGGAAAGCTTCCTTGATCCTAGAGGAGGCTACCTGAGGGTAAGGGCTCCAAGTGGTAGCGAAACCCTTTTCGAATATGAATACGATAGAAGAATTAGTGGCTTCATTGTAACCCCACTTAACTGAAGGAGGCTTTATAATGAAAAGAGTGTTGTTCTTCTTGGTGATTATCTTCGGAACAACGATTTTGGCTTTTACAGGAGAAAGCATGGGGAAAAGTTCAGCTGATTACAGCGCAGAAACTGTAATTATAATCCACTATCATAGGTACGATAACAACTACGACGGTTGGAATCTCTGGGTATGGCCCGATAAACCAAAGAGCATGGATGGAAAGTCATATTCTTTCGACAAAATCGACGATTTCGGAGTCACTTCGATAGTAAGGCTTGCCGACAAACATTCGAGACTCGGATTCATTGTTAGACTTCGCGAGTGGGAAAAAAAGGACATAGCCGTTGATAGATTTGTAGATATCCCTGAATCCGGTTTAGTAGAGATTTGGGTAGTTGAGGGTGAAGAAGAATTCTTGTTAGATCCGGAAAAGATAGATCTTACACCGAAAGTTAAGATCGCTTTCCTGGATTCATTGACTGAGATTCTGGCCTCTCTATCCGCCCCGGTTGACACTAAAACGGCAGCTCCAAAAGTTACCTTGAACGGCTCTGTGCTCAAAATCGAGAGGTTTGAGAAGGCTGATCCGACAGACATATCAACCACAAACTACGTGAAGATTGTGCTTTCCGAACCGATTGCCGCTGAAAACGTGAACAAACAACTCTCTCTAGAGATCGAAGGGTTTCTGTCAAGCGAAGTGATCGTTAGAAAGGCGCTGGATGATCCACAGTTTTACTACGACAAAGAACTTGGAGCAATCTACTCGGAGAGTAAAACAGTATTCAGAGTTTGGTCTCCCGTATCTTCTTCGGCTACAGTCATACTCTTTGAAGACCTCTATTCCGAAGTGTACACAGAGGTCCCCATGAGCAAAATCGAGGCAGGTGTGTGGGAAGCGACGGTTGAGGGTGATCAGCATTTAAAAGCCTACAAGTACCGGTTTTTCTCTTACGGTAAGGAAAGAGAGACTGTAGACATCTACTCTAGAGCAGTAACAAGAAACAGCGAGAGATCAGTCGTAATCGATCATAACAAGGCAGTGTTCGATGGCTGGACAGGCCATGAAATCCCCCCTTTTGCGAAGCCGGAGGACGCGGTTATTTACGAGATCCATGTTGGCGATATGACATCAGACTCAAATACCGACATAGAGAGTAAAGGAAAGTACCTGGGACTAACCGAAAGAGGAAAGACCGGGCCTGATGGGGTCACCGCCGGACTGGATCATATAATTGAACTTGGCGTAACTCACGTTCATATTATGCCATTCAATGATATTCACTATATCGATGAGGGCGTTGACGGACAATACGGCTGGGGGTATGATCCATATCTATACATGGTTCCGGAAGGACACTATAGCACAGATCCTTATGACCCACTTAGCAGGATTGCTGAGTCGAAAATGATGATCAAAGCCTTCCACGATAATGGAATCAGGGTGATTCTCGATACAGTATATAACCATACTGCAACAACAGGTTCTTCCTCACCATTTGACCAGACTGTTCCCTATTACTTCTACAGAACGGACAGAACAGGCGACTATCTTAATGGAACTGGGGTCGGAAACGAAATAGCTACCGAAAGGCCGATGATGAGGAAGCATATTCTCGATACAGTTAAGATGTGGGTCCAAGATTACCGAATCGACGGTTTTAGGTTTGATCTCATGGGTTTGATAGACCGCGACACTGTTCTTGCAATAGACAGAGAACTACATGCTATTGATGAATCGATTCTCCTATACGGTGAACCTTGGGGAGGCTGGGGAGCAACGATCACCTTTGGCAAGGGAGATCAGAGGGGTACCGGAGTAGCGGTCTTCAATGATAATCTTCGCGATGCGATAAGAGGTAGCGTTTTCGATCCAAAGGTAAAGGGTTTTGCTCTTGGAAGCCGTGCAAAAGAACGAAGGATAATGCGTGGAATTGTAGGTAGTATTGATTACAGCAACGATATTAAGGACTTTGCTGATGACCCGGCAGAGACAATAAACTATGTTTCGGCTCATGACAATCAGACACTCTGGGACAAGAACAGTGCAGCGATGCCCGATGCCCCAAAAGAGCTCCTGATTAGTGCTCAGAAGCTTTCAAACGCCATTGTTATTCTTTCTCAGGGGATTCCGTTCCTACATGGAGGAGTTGATTTTGCGCGCACGAAATACGGAAACGAGAACAGTTACAACGCGGGGGTAGAGCTGAACAAGATGGACTATTCCAGAAAAGCGGAATTCATTGACCTGTTCGAGTACTACAAGGCTCTGATACACCTGAGAAACAATCATCCCGCATTCAGGATGGGCTCAGCCGAAGAAATAAGCAGAAATCTCAAATTCCTGGACGCTCCTAGGAACATAGTCGCTTTCACTATAGATGGCAGAGCGGTAGGCGATTCTTGGGATGAAATTCTCGTAATCTTCAACGGTAATCTTGAACCAAGCGAGATAACCTTACCCGATGAAAGCTGGAATCTTGTTGCTGACAAAGACAGAGTCTCAGAAGATGCGTTTGAAAGGCTGTCCGGAAGGGTAATACTTGCACCGGTATCCACTTATATCCTTCACAAGTGATTTCGGAGGTGTGTTATGTACAGCTGCAAGATAATCAGAATACTTGAGTCTGGCTTCTTTGAGGAAATCTCTCGGTCAATAGAAATCTCAAAGAGGATTCTTGAAGACCATGATTTCACGTATACCGGCTCCACTGATGTCGCTCCAGTAATGAGCGACCTGAAAGAAGCGATATATGCAGACTCCTGTTCAAACGATGTTGTTCTGGTTCTTGGAGGAACTGGTCTATACAGAGAAGACATTGGTCCTGAGGTTGTCTTATCTCTTGTAGACAAGAGAGCAACAGGAATCGAGACTGCCATGTTGAGAAACGCAATTGTTGCCGATCCATCTCTGTGCCTTTACAGGGTGGGAGCAGGAACGATAAAAGACTCAATAGTACTTTCTGTACCAGGATATCATGAGACAGTTCATTACTATCTGGAGGCTGTTCTGGATTACCTGAAACCTTTTTTTGATGGACTGAGGGCGCCGGAGAAGATTCTTGGCAATGATGGCAATGTAAATTTGTGATACGGTGAGCAATCGTGAGAAAATCGCTCCTTATTGTCATTTCGGATTTTCGATATAGATCTTTACTAAGTCTTGAGTGTAAGGGAGTTTTGAATTCATATGATGTTTTCAAAAGTTAGTGGAAAATACGTTTCTGTTGAGGGCGTAATCGGGGTTGGTAAAACTACCCTGGTCAAATTGCTATCTCAGAAGTACACGATGCCCACTGTACTGGAAGTAGTCGAGGAGAATCCTTTTCTCACGAACTTCTACGAAGACATGGACAGGTGGGCCTTTCAAACTCAACTCTTCTTCTTGATAAGCCGATTTGATCAACAGTCACTACTGAAAAAGGCGGCTTCTCAAGGCCAAGGAGTAATCTCCGACTATGCATTTGTGAAGGATCACTTGTTCGCTTCGCTAACTCTGAAAGGCGAACAGCTAAGACTCTATGAGAAGATCTTCAATGC
>NZ_DJGL01000106.1:76809-77607 GCF_002432735.1 Mesotoga sp. UBA5847
GAGAGAAGAATGGACAGGACCTATATCTCGATGTTAAGCGATGCTTATGAGAATTACATGAAAGACGTGACCGAAAGCCAGGTTCTGAGAATTGATACTTCGAACATCGATTTTGTGAGAAATCCAGAAGATCTCAAGAAGGTTTTTGAGAGAATCGAGGCGATCTTATGATTATTGGAATTTGCGGAAACATTGGAGCAGGAAAATCATCTCTCACCTCGCTTCTTGAGGAGACTCTGGGATTCAGAGGGGTCTACGAAGCAGTGGATGAAAACCCGTTTCTGAAGGATTTTTACTCCAACATGGAGCGATGGGCCTTCCACTCGCAACTATTTTTTTTGATAAAGAGATTCGACTTCCTCAAGAGAGTCGTGACAGAGGGCGCAGTGATTCTTCAAGACAGAACTATATATGAGGACGTTGAGATATTTGCTCGCAATCTTCAGCTTATGGGTTATATCGATGAAAGGGACTGGCAATTATACATGGACACTTACCAGACACTTTCTGAACATCTGACCGCCCCAGACGGAATTGTCTATCTTAAGTGCTCGAAGAACGTGTTGTTGAAGAGAATAAGGAAGAGAGGGCGTGGTTTCGAGAGTGGTGTCAGCGAGGACTACATCGAAAGACTGAATGGTCTTTACAGCGAATGGATCAACAGCGTCACCTTCTGTCGTAAGTTAGTTATTGACGGAGATAGATATGATTTCATAGAGAGTCCTCAAGACAGAGAAGACGTTCTTCACCTGATTTCAAGGTTCACGGCTGAGCTTGTGGCAGGAGTGCAGTCTAGGT
>NZ_DJGL01000087.1:0-12644 GCF_002432735.1 Mesotoga sp. UBA5847
TAAATGCTTGGTGGCGGCGGTCAGAATCGAACTGACGACTCTGCGGGTATGAACCGCATGCTCTAGCCAGCTGAGCTACACCGCCTCATAATGGTAGCGGGGACAGGATTTGAACCTGTGACCTTTGGGTTATGAGCCCAACGAGCTACCAAACTGCTCCACCCCGCACCGGGTATCTATTATTCTCAATATTTCTATATGAATGACCTGCTTTTCCTGCTTCCATGGTGCCGGGGATGGGAATCGAACCCACACGGAGCCCTCGCTCCAACGGATTTTAAGTCCGTTGCGTCTGCCAGTTCCGCCACCCCGGCAACCGTACACTATGATAACACCAGTGCATTTCATTGTCAACCGCCGGATTCAGAGCTCGACTGTCTGAAGATTCGATGGTATCTGAATCTCAAACTCATACTGGAGTTCTTCTGCAAGGTTTTCAAGAGCGCCTTCATCACCGTGAACATAGATCAATTTCTCCGGTTGCAGTCTTCTGGGGAGCTCAAGAAGCTCCTGGTAGTCTGCATGCCCAGAGAAGTTGAAGATATCTATGTTCTTAGTTCCAATCTCAACCGTCTCTTCTCCCAGGGCGACTTGTTCATCGCCTCTCTTACTTGCTTCAAGCACCCTGTAACCATCTGATTCCGGACTCTGATAACCCATGAAGAAGATTCCGTCTTTGCTGTTTGACAACATCTGCTTGGCGAAGATATAGGATAGAGTATCTTCAACAAGCATTCCGGCCGAAAGGACAAGGAGCGCCGGCTCTTTCGAAAAGAGCAGTCTCTCAATGGCCTTGGGTGCCACAGTCACATTTTGCTGGAAGTTCTTCATGAACCACTTTCTATCCTTGTCGCTAATGCGCTCGTAATTGCTCATGTAGAGATTACTGAGTGAGGCTACCATTCCATTTGTGTATATGGGAACGGAGGGGATCTTGTTCTTTTCCATCAGCCTTAGAAGCATGTAGATTGCTTCCTGGCCTCTGCCAAGGGCAAATACAGGCATGAGGACCCTGCCGCCGTTTTCCAGTACGCGTTTCACTGACTTGCTGAGTCTTTCAATTTCGCTGTACCTTGTTAGAAGCTGATTTTCTTTCGAGCCGTAAGTTCCCTCTGAGATAAGGGTTTCCACCTTTTTTGGTAGCTGGGCCGGCGGGATAGTAAGCTGCTGCGAAAGCGATATGTCTCCAGAGTAGAGAATTCTCTTTCCCTTATGCTCAAGAAAGATCGAGGCAGCTCCCATTACATGACCCGCTGGGTAGAGTGCCACGTCCACTTCATTGTCAATTGAGTACCTTTGAAAATACTCCATCGGAAATATTCTTCTCTTCAGCTCGTTAACTTCGCCGTGACTGTATAGTATAGGTTCAACGCCGTCTTTGGCGTTCTTCTTCTTCATTACTTCGACTGAGTTCTGAAGTATTCTTAGAGCTAAGCCCTTATTCTCTTGAGTCATCAGGATTGGCGCATTTGGCCATCTTTGAGATATGTAAGGTAGAGAAGAGAGATGGTCGTAGTGGGAGTGGGAGATCATTATCACATCTAGATCGTTTATGCTGTCAATTTCAGGTAGCGACTCGTAGCCTTCCTTTACTGGGTGTCTGCCTGCATCAATCAGGATATTCTTTCCGTCCAGACTAAGGAGATAGGAATTCGCGCCTATCTCGCGGCCGCCACCAAGCGGCGTAAGTGTCATTACAGTTTCCTCCTTCTTTCTACAATTCTAACAAAAACCAGGAAAATTAACTTGAACCGTATTCTGATACAATTGCTTTGTCAAAAAGGGGTGATCTCATGGAACAAGACTGGACTATTATACTCGACTTCGCTTACCTTTCCATCCTTATAGGTGTCGCTTCCGTTCTGAAGAGGTTGATTTCTCCCTTAAGCAAGGTTCTCATTCCAAATGCAGTTATTGCCGGTTTTCTCGGGATTCTCTTGGGGCCGGAGGTTATGAAGATAATCCCCTTCTCTTACGATAGACTTGGAAACCTTGTCTATCACTTGATGGCAATTGGCTTCATCGCGATCGCGCTGAAGAGGACGAGACGCTCCACTACTAAGTCTTCTGTCAATACCGGCTTTCTTATCAGTATGTCTTATGCTCTTCAGGGATTAGTGGGGTTCATCATTGGTATCGCACTTGTAGGATTGTTCTTCAAAGATCTCTTCCCACCCTTTGGTCTTCTATTAGCTCTGGGATTCGCTCAGGGCCCTGGACAAGCCTATTCGCTGGGTAGTCAGTGGGAAGCGCTGGGCTTTACAGGCGGGGGAGCCGTGGGCTTGAGCGTTTCAACATTAGGCTTTCTCTGGGCAGCATTTGGAGGAATTGTTATGCTGAATACGATGGTCTACAGAAAAAGGCAGATCGGTATTCAGATTGAAATACCTAAGTTGAAAAAGAGAGTCGAAGCAATTATTAAAGACTTCGAATTTTCAGACATCGACGGTTTTACAATCCAGGCTCTGGCTGTGGGAATCGTATATCTCATCACTTACCTATTCTTGAAATGGTTCACGGGCTTGATCGGCGGGCTAGGTACGTTCGGAGAGACGTTCGCCCAGGTTTTATGGGGCTTCCATTTTGTGATCGGAGTTCTTTTCGCAATGGCCTTCAGAGCGATATATGAGAGGGTGAGGAAGTCAGAGAAATATGAGATCGAATATATGAACGACTTCCTACTTCAGCGTATCGGCGGGGGTGTGTTCGACTTCATGGTAGCGGCGTCGATCGCTGGGATCTCTTTCTCAGTCATACAGGAGTACATTTGGCCGGTAATAATTCTCACCTCGGTAGGCGGACTCTTCATTGCCGGCTACACGATCTGGTTTGGAAAAAGGATTTACGAGAAAGCGCCTCTGGAACACATAGTAACATTCTTCGGAATGCATACCGGTACACTCTCGACCGGGATGGCGTTGCTCAGAGAAGTCGACCCGACATTTGAGACGGGAACCGCCGAAGACATGGTTTTCGGAAGTGGGCTTGCGTTATTCTTGGGCATTCCGATGCTGATACTGCTTAACATACCTATTCTCGGCTACAAAACCGACCAGCCTATATACTACCTGTATTTCATTCTTGGTCTGGTAGCTTATATCGGGGCGATGTACTTCTTCTGGTTCAGAAAAGCAAAAGTCCGGGGAAAACAGAAGACAAAGTGAGCGATGTGAAGGGCCAAGGCTAAGAGAAGCGTCTGGGGACGCAAGGCTTCGGCAGGAAGCGATTTGAAAGCCAGTTTGCTTACGCAGGCCAGTCAAAAGGTGAGAATCATCGCCGCCAGTGAAGGATTCGCGGGAAGAGCCGTTGGCCGCTTGAGAGAAAACGCTGAGCGCCACACAAGTGAAAATAGGGACTGACGGGTCCTGACGTCTGTCCCGTTTTTCGCGATCTGTCCTCAGAGACCAACACCCTCCTCCCTCAAGGGAGGAGTTAATGTCACGTTATCAGGAGCCACACACAGTATATGTTGTCAAGGGAGAAGGAGCACCATATGATTTCTCATCAGCTCCCCAACTTATGGATGATGATGAGTTCTCGAGAGAGGACTTAAGAGCGAAGATAGGGATTAGAGAGAAAGATCTTTGACGAGAGCTCCATTAACGAGAAGACGAGAGATAGAAGCCAGTCTGAACTCTTAAGACCGCATTAGTCATTCACCGAGAAACGACCCTCGGCTCTCCTTCTCTTTCATACTACCTGCCGCCCATACCCCCGACCCCGTCTCTATCCCTCAATTCCGTAACAAAGGGGCCTTTGGTTTAGAGATCCCGATCTCATTGTGCTGAATCTGGCATTAATAGTCCGGAACGCTTTCAAGTTCCTCATCCTAGATTCAGACGAAGATTTCCAGTTTAAGAACTAGACTCTGTTACCGCTTCCGAGGAGCTCAATCTTTTCCTTGACGGTCTCTTTGACTCTTGGTGCGGCCATCTTCAGCAAAGTGAGCTGATCTTTTAGTTCTTCGTTGTTCTTTAGAATCTCTCTTATGCCTTCGGTGAAGACGGTCTTTAGTCTTGTTCCTATGTTAATCTTAGAAAAGGCGGTTGTGGCTATGTATCGAAGATCTTCACTAGACGCGCCGCTTGAACCGTGAAGTACTAACGGAACAGGCGATACTTTAGATATCGCGTCCACTAGATCGAGATGGATATTGGCTTCCTGTTTCTGCATGCCATGAACAGTGCCTACAGCGACAGCAAGAGCATCAACGTCTGTTTGTTCGCAGAACATGACTACATCTGAAGGATCGGTAAGTATTTCGACGGCCGATTCCCCCTCTTCACCCTTGGCGACTCGTCCCAACTCTGCTTCAACTGAAACGCCAAATGTTCTAGCGACTTTGACCACAATTTTGCAGTTGGCAATATTCTCTTCAACGGGTAGCATCGAGCCGTCGTACATCACTGATGTGAATCCCGCATGGATAGATCTGAATATAAGCTCAAGGCTGCTCGCGTGATCGAGGTGAGCAACGACAGGTATATCAACCCTTGATGCAACATCTTTGATAAGAGCCGCAGCAAGCGTCGGTCCCCAGTGTTTCATACAAGTTCCAGCGGCCATAAGTATAACGGGCGATCGGGCTTCCTGTGCGGCTTCTACAATCGCAACGAGGTCTTCGTAGAGATGAAAGTTAAAACCAGGTACTGCATATTTCTTCTCTTGCGCATCTTTAAGAACATCTGTAAGTGATACTAACGGCATATTATCCCTCCTGAATGTCTATCCTTTTGCTTATTTCTATTGCCAGATACTCTTTCATGTTTTTCTCATAAATCTCTTTCAGCGGTTCGGCTAACTGCTTGTCTGGATGAATATCTTGCGGTTTGAGAAGGTTTACGCATTTCTCAATAACCTCATCGGCTCCAACACCATGAGCCGCGGCGAAAGCTCCACCCAGGGCGGTCAATTCGCTTGTAGGCAGAACCCAAACCTCTTTTCCGAGCAGTGAGGCCTTGTATTTCATAAGCAGGTTATTGAGACTTCCTCCTCCTCCGCTGATGATTGGCAGCTCTTTTTTCGTAATCTTTTCGATACTATCCACGATTCGCTTGCTGATCGAGGAAAGGTATATGTAAGCTGATTGCATCAGCTGCTCTTTGTTCAAAGAAATAGGCATTTCAAGGAGTGTTATTCCCTGTAATCCTTCCCCTACAACGAGATCGCCATTCACAAGGAAGAGCGGTCTTGAATTCAGCTGGCCAAGTTTTTCAATTTCCCTGTTCAGTCTCTCGTACCCTTCTTTCGTAGCATCAGTTTGGGTCAGATCCATTAGAGATTGAAGCAGCTTCCCGTAGTATCTAACGTTGCTTTCGATGTAGTACTGATGATCCTCGTATGCTATTCCTACCGTTCCGCCCGGCATAAATGGACCGGCGAAGTCCAGCGATTCGGCGGTACCGGAAACAACGGCGGCAATTACGGAGGCCGAACCCATTGAATCAAAGAGAAATTCCTTTCCATGCGCAAATGCCTGTGCAGCGTAGAGTCCTGTGATATGATCGTGACCTGCACTTACCAGGGGAACTCCGGATTTAGTTTTCCCAACTGGTTCTCCAGTATATGCGAGGTCGCCCATCGTTTCTTCGCTTTCTCCGATGTGGTTGATTAATGGCGAGTTCCATTTGCGAGAGTGTATGTTGACCATGAAGGATCTGCACGCCTGGCTCATATCCCAGACAGGCTCGCCTCCCAGTGAGTAAGCAAGATACGAAGAAACCGGCAGCCAGTTCTCTACTCCTCCTAGCCTGAAGACTTCCTTCTGAAGAAGTATTTTGTAGAGCGAGAAAGTGTAACTATTCTCCACCCCTGTAATTCTGTAAGGAGCCAGATTGTCAACCGATTCTCTGTGACTTTCCCAGAGGCTGTAAGTCGATCTGTCGTACCACATCACGGGTTTTGCCAGGGCCTCTCTCTGCCTAACCGGGATAACCGTCTCTCCAAAGCTGGAAAAGGCTATGGCCGCCAGAGAATGAAGCTTCTCAACCTTTCCAATTACGCTTTCGACGTATGACCTGGTGATTTCTAGATCTAGAAACTCGACGCCGTTCTCTCTATTCTTCGGAGTCGTCCAATGTAGCACTTCCAGGATCCTTCCATCTTCTCCAAGAACCAAACTCTTGATGTTCGTCGTTCCAATGTCTATCCCGAGGAAG
Organism: Mesotoga sp. UBA5847; assembly: GCF_002432735.1. Lineage (NCBI taxonomy): Bacteria > Thermotogati > Thermotogota > Thermotogae > Kosmotogales > Kosmotogaceae > Mesotoga > Mesotoga sp. UBA5847. The sequence goes on from NZ_DJGL01000087.1 coordinate 6,159, forward strand.
ACATTCATAGCACCACTTCCGTAACAATTACGTCGCCGATTACCTTTTCTACATCAGAGTATTCGAAAATCGCGGCTCCATAGTGCATGGTATTTGCGGCGCCACAAGCGGCAGCCATCTTCAGCGCCTCTCTGTTCGACATTTTCGCTTCTTGACCATATATAAGTCCGGCGAAGAAAGAGTCGCCCGATCCAACTGAGAAGTCAGAAAATACCTTCATCGATCTCGCATGAAGCTTTTCGCTTTCCGAGAGCCATATACTGCCCATTTTTCCATTCGTGATTATGAGATTTCTGATAGAATGGTCCTTCCTGAAATCATCCATTGCCTTGTAATCGTCTTTATTGATTCCGAAGGCTACCTTCAGCTCATCGGCGTTGATTTTTAGGAGTTCAGGTGAGGCTGTCACGATCTTAGACAACCAGGAACCAGCAATGTCCACTTTCAGGCTGCAACCGGCCTCTCTGGCAATTCTCACGAGTTGAAGAAGGGAACCGTTCTCGAACCCTCTCGGGGCGCTGCCTGAAATGACGAGGTTCATACCCGGTCTTACGTGGCCCTTGAAGAACTCCATAAAACCCACTATCTCGTTCGGCTTCATAAAAGGTCCAGGTTCGTTTATCATAAGCATTTTGTTTTCGTACTCATAAACCAGGGCAGTGTTAATCCTGTTTGAGTCTTCTATCCAGAAATTCTCGGTCACTATTCCCAGACGGTTACACTCGTTTTCAATTATCGTTCCAACCTGTCCACCAAGTATGTTTATGCAGAAATACTCGCTGTGTCCTAGAACCTTGGACAGTACTCTCGCAATATTGAGTCCCTTACCGTCCACGAGTGTTACTACTTCGTCTCCTCGTACTACGTTCGGGATCTCTGTAGGATTCTTGAGAATAACCCAGTGATCATAACAAGGATTTAGGTTAAGGATACAAGTATCGATGTTATTCTCCTCCTTCATCGTAAACAATGTATTCTTTCACAAACTTAGCCGTGAATTCATCTGTTATAAGGACATCTGCAAAACCGCCTCGAAGCATTCCAACTAGACCGTCTACTTTGTGGTGACCGGCAGCGACAATGACTCTCTCTCCGGCATTAAGGTATTGATCGAAACTCAGATTGATACAGTTGTTCAGGATCTCTTTCTCGAACCTCTTCCCGTTTATATCGTAGTAATGAGTCAGAATGTCGCCTACGACATTGCACCTTTCGAGTTCGTCTGCATAGCTCACGTCTAGCAAGTTCTCCCTGAACATAGGAGATCTGGCTATAGAGTAACCCACGCTGCAGATTATGATATCCAGGGAGTCCCAAAGTCTCTGTATGTTCACGTACTCCAGGGATTGCTTCGTGTTTTCCAGCTGATGGGCATTCTCAAAGATGAAGGGCAGATACATTGGAACCGCCCTTGCCGATAGCCTTGTGGCGAAATTCTGTACTATATGGTTGATGTTAAACCTCTTATCGGCCAGCCTTGCCGTGCCGCCCGATAAAGGAATTAGGTGCCAGTCGGGTCTTTCTAGCTTCTCTATCGATTCGGCAACGGTGAAGATTGTGTTGCCCCAGCCAAGGCCAATATTGAGAGGCTTTTCGGGCAGTGTTTTGAGATACTTGTAGACTTCTCTTGAAAGAGCTTTCAGAATCGTCTTTTCATTTCTGGCGCCTCTGGCAATGAACATCTTCTTCAGACCGTATTTCTCGCTGAAGAAATCCTCGTATTCCTTTCTAACGGATGACTTTACTGAAGGTTGCTCAACTTCAATATGAACGATTCCTCTTTCTTGCGCCATCTTGAGGTATTTGCTAATCTGTACTCTCGAAACGCCGTACTTATTAGCAATATCCTTCTGAAGCATCCGCTTCACATAATAGTCGGTCGCAACTTCGAAAAGCAGTTCATCGCTAATCATCCATTACTCCTTAACAGACCCACTAACCAGTCCAGTAATAAAGAACTTCTGCAGGATCATGAATATTATAAGTGGCGGAATCGTTGCAAGTATCGATCCTGCGAACAGTGGGCCCCATCTAGTCTGGTACTGGCCCACGAAAAGCTGAAGAAACGTTGGAATAGTCTGCTTTGATTTTGTTGTGAGTATTGACATGGAGTACATCAGTTCACTCCAGGAGAACAAGAAGGCGTAGACTCCAACTGCCGCTATTCCCGGGAGAGTTATCGGCAATATGACCTTTCTGAACGCCTGGCCAAAGGTGCAACCGTCGATTTTCGCAGCTTCTTCGAGCGATTTCGGTATCGATAGGAAGAAAGTTCTCATGAACATTATCGAAATTGGAGTCGTAAACGGCAAATATGACAGTATGAGGCCGGTGTATGTGTTCAAAATGCCGAAGTTGTTAAGTGTCTTGAATATCGGCAAGAGAAACACGACAAGCGGAAGCATCTGGAAGACCATCACTCCCGCCAGTAATGGTCTCTTATACCTGAATTCATATCTCGCAAACGCATATGCTGGAAACAGGCCGATCAATATAGAGAAGAACATCGTTCCCGTTCCAACGATAACGCTGTTCTTGAAGTAAGACCAAAAATTCATGTCGGCAATCTTGTCGAAGTGCTCTCTCGTTGGTTCGAAAATGAAGTACTTAATTGGATAGGCATAGATATCCGGATAGGTCTTTATCGCGGTAAGGATTAGCCAGACAAAGGGAAAAGCTATTACCACCGACAGAAATACAAGGAGCGAATAGGTGATGCCCTTCTTGACTTTCTTCTTTGTACTTCTCTTCATCTTGCTTCCTCCTTTGTAATGTTTCTCAGGAAGACGAATGCGATAGCAAATATTGCAATGAACAGGATATTTGAAAGTGCAGCGGCCTTGTTGAATTCAAGGAATCTGAATCCAAGTTTGTATATATAGGTCACAACAGTCTCGGTGCCGTAACCGGGGCCACCTCCTGTCATTATATATATAAGGGGGAAGTAGTTGATCGTCCATATTATTGTCAGCATAAGAGTTGTCATTATTACCGGTTTCAGTTGTGGGATAGTGATTCTCCAGAATCTTTTGAGGGAATTGGCTCCGTCAATCTCGGCCGCCTCGTAAAGATCCGGCGAAATCGTTTGAAGACCTGCCAGGAAGAACATTCCAGAAAGGCAGAACCCCTTCCAGATATTCGCGATGATTACCGACATCATCGCCATGTTCTCAGAGCCCAGCCAGGGTATGTAATCGTTAATTATGTGCAGTTTGACAAGGACATCGTTAAGTACTCCATACATGTCGTTATACATCCATTTCCACATTACTCCTGCCACAATATCCAGTGTGGCCCACGGAAGAATGAGAATGATACTTCTGAAGATAATCTGGCCTCTCGTCGATTCATTTAGAAGCAGGGCAACCAGGAGTCCCAAGAGAAGCTGTCCAAGAACGCTTCCTACTACCCAAACTACCGTGTTAGCCATGGCTCTGCCAACTACAGGATCGGTGAAGACTCTAGAGTAGTTCTGAAGTGTGAACTTACCCTCTTCAGTTGTGAAACTGCTATAGATATTTGAGCCTATAAGGAAGATGAAGAGCAAAACTATGATCAAAAGATAAGGCAGTATCATTTTGAACGCTGTCTTCTCTTCTCTTGTAAGTCTACTCATCTGTTTTCAACCCTTTCATCAGGGATTATTAAAGGGGCGGGCTCTTGCCCGCCCCATGGAAAGTTTATCACTTGCCAAGTATTGCATTGACTTTTGCTTCAGCAGTTTTCATTGCTTCTTCAGGAGTTGCTTTTCCAAGAAGCACATCCTGAATCATGATCTGAATCTGTTCAGAAACCTGAGGATATTCGGGAATCGGAGGTCTTGAGACTGCGTGTGGGAATGTCTCAAAAATGACCTTCCACTTCGGATCCTGAAGTACCGGTGCGTCAAAACACACGTCCTGTCTTGAAGGCATTGGGCCGCCCTTAGCTTCGATCCAAGTCATCCAAGTCTCGTAGCTTGTCAGGTACTTCGCGAGTTCCCATGCATTATCCTTGTTTTTACTTGCGGATGGGATAACCAGTGCCCAACCACCGAGAACACTTGCGGGTGTTGCTCCATAAGGGTGAAGAGAGACGGTGTAGTTTCCAACAATACCGGGATTGGCCGTCTCTATGAGCGGGAAGGACCATGGTCCGCCAACAGCCATTGCAACTCTGTTCTGAGCCATCATGTTTCTGTAGTCGTCTTCGTTATAAGTAACTGCATTGGGGCTGACGCCATAAGTGAGGGCGAGGTCAGTGTAGAACTTGAGAGCCCTGAGACCTTCGGGGGTATTGAACGCAGCTGCGGAGTAATCGTCAGTAAGAAGCTGTCCGCCTGCACCGTAAAGGAATATTATGTATGCAAGTGTTGTGTGCTCGGTTTTTGTTCCGCTTACTCCGTAACCGAAAACTCTCTTACTGGCGTCCGTCAGCTTCATTGCCTGAAAAACAAGTTCTTCCCACGTTTCCGGTGGGTTGTCTCTGTCAAGTCCTGCCTGATCGAACATCGTCTGATTGTAAAGAAGGAGTCTGCAGTCTGTGTACCAGGGAAGACCGTATCTCTCTCCATTGTGTAGAACTGTTGGCCACAGGTTCGGCCAGATTTGCTCAGTTCCGTCCCAGGAATCTAGGAGACTGCCCATTGGTTCCAGCCAGCCCCTTTCCGCGAACGTTGGAACCCATCCGCCCAGATCGGCAAAAGCTAGATCCGGTCCTTGACCACCCTGGAGAGCAGTCAGGAGCTTGTCGTAGTAAATGTCAAAGCCAAAGAGCTGTACTTCAACCTTCATTCCAGTTTCCTTTTCGAACTTTCCTACAATCATATCCCAGGTTTCGTCAAGCTCAGCAACTTGGCCGCCAATCCAGATGTTGATTACCTGGGACACTCCGGTGAACGCTAAGACGACTAGCATCAATAAGACCAATAGCGTAGACTTTCGCATGCAAGAACCTCCCTTTTTTTGAAGTCAGGTACATATGTAACTTACTTATGTAACTATTCAATTCTACAGTCTATAATCTCACAAAACCAATTCGAGTGTGAACGGATCTCGCCTGACTAGAACCAATCTAGATTGAATAGATGCAAGAAACTCATCTCTAGTCAAGATTCTCTTCGGAAATGCAAAAAAGGGACGAAGGCTTTAAGAGCCTCTGAACGCTGGAAAGATCCGCTGTTTGCTAGAGAGAACACGATGAACGCTGATGAAAACCGCGTTGACCTTCAACGGCTTACTGTCCTCCAGGAGACCGGACCGGACCGCATTACGCAAGACGCAAGGCTGTTGTAGATAGCGCCAGATCGAAATGCCTGCAAAGAGAGAGATTTAGGAACAAGATCCTGTGCTTGGAGAGCATCGTATTTACAGACACTCTACGAAAAAGGTGTAGTGCCATATTCAAAGGAAGGAAGCAGAAGAGGAACCTTGAAAAGTATTCTAAGTTATGCACAGATTGCATTCAGCGAGTAATCTTATATGTGCATTTTGGTTTGATGATCTAGGTAAATAAGATGAAAAAATCAAAGAAACTGTTATACATACACTTCTACATAGAGAACTATATCTGGCGTAAGTGTTAAGGATTATCTATGACAATAAATCGGAGGCGGAGAAAAGAAAGCTGGAATGCTTGCTGTCAAGGAGAAAATCGTCATGATCAAAAGAATTTCCGAATAACCCGAAAAATAATCGTAAGCAAACCCAAAGGGTAAGGGTCCCAAAGAGGAACCGATGACCATTGCCGTCATAGCAGTACCCCTGATTGTTCCCTGATACTTCCTGCCGAAATAATTGGGCCATATAACATTGTTACTGACTGATTCAAAAGCCATAAAAACGCCGTGCAAAGCGGCATAAACAAGAAGAATCTGTTGACTCGTTCCCAGGAGAAGAATTAAGAGGTTGACTCCATAAACCAGATAACCGATAGTTTTGATGATGTGAATTTTGAATCTGTCCACCATGAACCCTGCTACAAAAGTCATCGGAAACTGTACCATCGCGATAACACTCAGGATGAGAGCGGCAAAAGTGGGTGTAAAGCCTTTTGTCTGCATGATCGAAACCATGTGAAATGTAACCCCGGTATTGATCATGGCTGGAACGCTCGTACAGTACATCATGAACCAATAAGCTTTCGTCTTCATGGCTTGTCTTAAAATCCATGGATTATCCTGAAAAACGATCCTTTTGGGTTTGTCCTTTTTCTTCTTTTCTTTAGTCTCTTTTGATGGTTTCCCATCAGGTGTTTCGCCCATATCTTCTGGTTTGTCCCTTACTAAAAACCAGCCAACGGGAAGCATAACCAAAAGCAAAGCTAACGACCAAACACGCCATCCGGTCTCTGCTCCAAAACTTTGAATCAGCCAGTTGTTTGCCGGGGGGAAGAAAGCGAAAGACGCAACACCACCAATCCCCATAATGCTCAACGCCTTTCCGCGATGGCGAGAAAACCACTCGGCAACAAGCGTTGAAGGCAGTAGTGTGCCAAGAAGGCGAAGAA
>NZ_DJGL01000064.1:0-5239 GCF_002432735.1 Mesotoga sp. UBA5847
TCTTCGCCAGCCTTGCGTCCCGGCACGATCCATTGCCGGCATTGCGTCCGCCATGCTTTTCGGCGCCCTGCGTCTTGTTACACTCTTTCCAACCACCAACCTCGGTTTTCTTCACAAATCTCTCAGGAAAAGCCTGTTCGCTCTCTTCATTAGGACAGGCCACGTAACTACGATACCAATCAAGGCGATCGCCGTCAATACTAGTGTCATGACGACTCCAGATATTGTGTCTTTCAAAAGGAATGCCAGATATCCAAAACCCCCAACGTATCCAAAGACGACGGGAATCGAAAGCGCAACATTTACGTTTTGCTTCATAGCTCTTTGCGGATTCTCCCACCCGAGGATTGGCTTCACTGAGTCAATTATCATCTGAAGGATGTTCAGGAAGGTAAGCGTTATAGCTCCCACAACGAAGACAACTGTTGCTTCAACAAATGAGAGCCCCAGTATTATGCTCAGAGCTATTGCACCCGAGACCGGTCCTATGAAGCTCATGGTCTGAACATGAACGAACTTGACCCTAACAATCTCCGATGTCTTGACAGGTAAGGCTTTAAGCTCATGGATTAGTTTTCCTTCTCTACTGAATATGGAGGAGGCGAGCCCGTTTATTCCTCCGGAGACTGCGGCTATCAATGCGCCGACCGGGACGAATAGCTCTCTGTACTGCTGAAATTGCTGGATCATCTGCCCGATCTCATCAGTTTGACCGGCCACGGCAGCGATTACAAGCAATATCGGAAGGATCACCACATTTCCGAATCCGTTGAAAGCGAAGGCAGGGACTTTGAGGAAGTACCACCATTCACGTCTATGAAGTGCCGCGAACTTGCTGTTCTGAACTCCCATCATGCCTGTAATTTCGCCTTCCTTAAGTGCGGTGCGCTTTGCAAAGTTTTCTTGCAGACTCGAGTAAACCGAGTAGTAGAACTTGTCGCCGAAGAAGAGAAAGACTCCCAGAGCAACCACGTGAAGACCAATAAACGCAAGAAGCCACAACAATCCCTCAAAGAAGGGTCTGCTCAGGGCCTTTGTAACCAGTATCGTCGGAGGATATGCTCCGGCTGTTTTGTTCAGAATCGCATCCTCGCTCGAGAAGATCCTGGCAAATTCCTCGGCGCTCATATTCGGATCTACGCGGCTGGTGATGGAGATGAAGGTCAGCACTCCCACCAAAATAAGTGCACTCAAGAGATAAACCATATTATCTCTATGCCTTTTGAATCGAAATAGCCTTGAGAGAGGAAGGACGATTATTGCGGAAAGCATTATCGGCAACACCTGACTTAAAAGAAACACAATCACCATGAAGATCCAGTATCCGATTCCTGCCGAGGATCGCACGCCATACAGGATATATGCTGGAAGGATTATAGCAAGCGAGATCAACATAAGGTCCATCAAGACTACGAGGAACTTCGACATAAGTACTTCTGTCGATTTCAGGGGCAAAGGTATCAAAACGCGCATATCGTCGCCAAAGAAAAAGGTGCTTATCATGAGGAAGATCCCAAAGATGAATCCAAAGAGATTTGCAATCAGAAAAGGTCCTGCCAGAAAGAGCGATCTCAGTCCGGATGCTTCATACTGATCGTACATCGTGTTGAGCAAACCTCCGTAAAGCGGTCCGAGAGTCAAGCCCAGTAGGAGTATGACACCGATTATCAGGGCCGGTTCCCATAGCCTTTCCTTTCTCTTGAAGTGGTATAGGGACCTGGGTATGTTGTAGTGAGAATTAATCAGCGTCGAGGTAAGAGAAATCACCATTTTCAGTCTCACTACCTGTCACCTCCAGGAAGAGTTCTTCCAGACTTCCCCTGCCGCTAAGCTTCCTCAGTTGATCAACGGTGCCAACGAATTCTAGCTTGCCCTTATTGATTATTCCTATCCTGTCACATATTTTCTCAGCTACTTCCATTACGTGAGTAGAGAAAAAGACCGTGTTTCCAGCCTTTACATGATTTCTCATCATCTGCTTGAGAATGAAGGCCGATTCTGGATCTAGACCGACTATTGGTTCATCAAGGATCCAGAGATCCGGATTATGTATTAGGGCTGCAACGAGAGAGAGCTTCTGCCTCATTCCGTGAGAATAAGTGGAAACAGGGTCTTTCACGGCATCGGAGAGCTTGAAGTTTTGAAGCAGCTTCGAAGCCCTTTCTGCTCGCGTCTTCGGAGGAACCAAGAACACGTCGGAAATCAAGTTAAGATATTGAACTCCCGTGATTTTCTCCATAACCAGCGGTTCGTCAGCAACGTAACCCATCTTCATCTTCGCTTCCACAGGTGAAGTTAGTACATCGATATCGTCGATGTGTATGCTTCCGGATGTCGGCTGAAGCAGACCGACTATCATCTTGATAGTAGTGGTCTTGCCGGCCCCGTTCGGTCCGAGAAAGCCAAATATCTCGCCTTCTTTGACAGTAAGGCTCACATCATCTACTGCCTTCACACTTCCACTATAAATCTTCGTAAGGTTTCTAATCTCGATCACGATCCTAACCTCCTGCGCTCAACGAGAATTTCTGTTTTCACTCCTGACCAGAATCTGAAAAAACTCCTCCAGGTCAGGAATCGAAATGGTTGCTTCATCTGTCTTATAAAACCTCTCAGTTGCCTCTGAGTTTTCGACTATTATCGAAAGTCTGTTAAGTTCCTTTGCTGCTGCCAGACAATCCGTACAACTGGCGAGTTCCTTTTTGTCAAAGGGCATCTTTACGATTCTGTACTTTTCTTTGATTCCGTCGAGGTCACCGGAATACTTAACCTTCCCGTTTATCATAATAAAGAATTCGTCTGCGATTTTTTCGACTTCAGGGATTATATGGGACGTGTACAGTACAGTCTTTCCGGCAATCACCTTTTCTCTTATAAATTCGAGAGTGTCGTCTCGCATGATTGGGTCGAGACCCCATGTCGGTTCATCCAATATGTAGAAATCTGCGTCAGCTGAAAGAGCTAATGAGATGTACATCGCTGACTTCATACCGTTTGAGAAGGTTCTAATCTTCTTTGTGCAGGGAAGTTTGTAGTGTGCGATATACTTGCGCGCCTGGTTCTCATCGAATCTGCTCGAAATTCTGCGAATCAATTTGAGGGTTTCTTCTATGTTCAGATTCTCGTAGAGATTCTTCTCCTCAGGAACGAACGAGATCATTTCTCTGACCTCATCAACGGGTCTTCCAAGAACAAGTATCGATCCAGAGTAATTGATCAATCCTAATATAGATTTCAGAACTGTCGTTTTGCCGGCTCCATTTGGACCAAGCAGTGCGTAGATTCGTTGTTTTTCCAGCTTGACATCGATCCCGCAAACGGCCTCAACATTGCCCTTATAAGTCTTTTCAAGGTTCTGTATGTCCAGGGTTAATTCATTTCTTTCCATATCTTCTCAATCACCTCCAGGAGCCTTTCCAGAGAAATTCCCGATTTCTTCAAACGAAGGATGGGCTCCCTAAGCTCAGTAGATAGGCTTTCAAAGACAGAGTTTCTAACCTGATCTCTATCACTGACTACTATATACCCTAGTCCCGGTCTTGCCATAATCAAGCCTTCCATCTCGAGTTCTCTGTAGGCTCTGGCAACAGTGTTAGGATTAACCCTGATTTGAGAAGCCATTTCACGAATTGAGGGAAGAGGATCTCCCTCCTTAAGTTTCTCCTTGAGGATCTCTTCCCTCACCCCCCTCTTGATTTGATCGTAGATCGGCAATGGGGATCTTATATCGATGTCAAACCACACATTATCACCTTCTGTACGGCTTTTCCGAGTTTCGTTGCTTGCAACAGCACAAACACTACTAGGTCAGTTCGCCTTCGCACACTCTATTAAATGTCATGCTTGAGCCAGATCCGTCCTTGGCCCTTCGTCCCAGATCATGAACCCGTCCTTCGAAAGAGCAGTTGCAAGTTGCTTATTCCAAGTTGCAAGCCCTAAAGTAAAGGAACGTCAAATGTCGTTATGCCGAAACTAGAGTCGCCCTCTGAGAAAAGCGGTTCTTCGTTCCGACGCTACGCGTCCAGGTTCTTGGTTCTTCGTCTAGGATTCCGTCATTCTGAGATGATCCTGCTCAGAATCCCGATCTTCACGTGAACACAACGGCTCTTTTGCCCGCGAAGCGGAACTGGCCTAGCCGAAGGCGAGACTGGCCAGGCGAAGCCTGACTGGCTACCGAAGGTGACTGACTTTTCTCTCGTCTCGTGAGCGAAGCGAACATCTCGACAATGCTCTTTCGCGCTTGATGTTATCCAAGGACGGGTCCATGATCCGGGACGGGCAACGAAGGACGGTTCTTAAGATCAAGATGCTGAAACAAGTTCAGCATGACGCATTGTCAACAAACAGGGGTTTCTAGCTTCCACCGAGAACACCGGTGAGATTGATCGAAACAATGATCCTTTCTATAGGTTCAATGAGTCATCTGTTTTGAAGATCCACTTAACTTCTTCTCTCAATCTTTTAATGAAGTGAGACGGTTCTTTGTTTAATCTATTCCACTCGTCTAAAGTGTAGATCAGAAGATCAACTGGAACCGGTAACATCGACAAATCCCATTCCGTTCCCCGTTTTCCGAAAGGAGCTTTGGAGTCTTTCACTATAACAATCCCATCAAGGTCGCTTCCCACCCCATTATCGCCCCGAGCGTAGGAACCAAAGTAACCGATGCTGAGAACGTTGGAATCCCTCTTCAACTCTTCTGACCACTTAAAAAGTGAATCAACCACGGTCACTTTACTTGGCCATTTCATTATTGACGAATTCAACAATCTCACCGGCATATTCAATAGCCTCCTCGCTTTGCTTCCTTCCGAAATACTCAAAAGGCGAGCCTTCAGGATGACCATTTGGATATCTCGCAGGTATGTAAGAATTGTCAAGAATTCTCGCCTTATCCAATAAATCGTCGGGTAGCTCAATTCCTTCAGGAAGTTCCTGAATCAGCTTGCTTACCATGTGTCCCCACGCTTCCTGACCAAAAAAAAGATGGAGAGCCTTTATTGCCTTTTCAGCCGCTTGCTGTGCCGCAAAGCATGCCCACTCGTGCTTGCCATTAGCAGCAGACTCTCGAGCATGTTCAAGATCTCTTTCTGCTTGACGTAACCAATCCAGGGATCTATCAGGCATGGACATCCCTCCCAATCGTGATTATAGCACCTGCAACCAGTAAGAGGATATAACCTTCAGTAGCAAGTCGCACTTTGCTCTGCTAGTTCCGCTTCGTAGGGAAAGACCCGAT